>JAAEZW010000393.1 GCA_018222665.1 Paracoccaceae bacterium | reverse complement strand
TCATGCAGGATATTCACACTGCGTTGGTCGAATTGATGCCCCAAGCCGACGATCAAGCGGTTGGTGGGGCGGGCCATATGGTGCCAATGACCCATCAGGCGGAATGCATTAAGCTGATGCAGGAATTTTACCAAAAATCAGGATTTTGATGCTCCAATTTTTGGTTCGGTCCCTGCGATGATGCGCGAAATATTCGCACTGTGGCGATAAAAAATTAATAGCGCCAGCGCAGCGGCCAGACCTGAAATTGTTGAATACCCAAGCAGTGCCGCCCAAATTGGCGCCAAAGCCGCGGCAACCAATGCCGAGAGCGATGAAATGCGCAAGGCGAATGCGGTTACAAGCCATGTCAGACATGCGGCAATCCCAACGGGCCATGCAATTGCCAGTAAGATCCCCAAAAACGTGGCCACACCCTTGCCACCCTGAAATCGTAGCCAGACTGGAAAACAGTGGCCTGCGAATGCAGCGAGCGCGGCGAGTTGTGCGGCATCGGGTGCGGCAAATGCCATGGCAATCAAAACGGCCACGGCACCTTTGCCACCATCAAGGATTAGGGTGGCCGCCGCCGCGAATTTATTTCCCGTGCGCAAAACATTCGTGGCCCCAATGTTACCCGACCCAATTTTACGCAGATCGCCAAGTCCCATTAGTCCCGAGATCAGAACCCCAAAGGGGATAGAGCCCAACAAATACCCAATCACGCCCCATTGCGCCATGATCACGAAGGATGAGGTAAATTCAGGTAGTATGCTCATGCGCGATAAACCTCTTGTCCGCCAACGAACGTGCGCAGTACTTTGCCCTGTAAACGCGCCTCATCAAATGGCGTATTCTTTGATTTCGAATGCAGGTTTTCGCGGTTCAAAACATACGGAACATCTGCATCGAACAACATCAAATCAGCGGGGGCACCGATGTCAATGCGCCCTGAATTCAAACCCAACCGCTTGGCTGGATTAAAGGATGCGGCCCTGAAAATTTGGTTCAAGGATAGATGCCCTGAATGATACAGACGCAGCACCGCGGGTAAAAACGTTTCTAGGCCAACTGCACCTGATGCCGCTGCTTCAAAGGGCAGGCGTTTGCTTTCCTCGTCTTGGGGGGTGTGCTGCGAAGAAATAATGTCAATCAACCCCGTTGAAACAGCCTCCACCATTGCGATGCGATCATCTTCGCTGCGCAGTGGCGGGGTCATTTTGAAAAAGCTGCGGTAGTCCGCGATGTCAAATTCATTTAAGGTCAGGTGATGAATTGATGTTCCCGCGGTGATGTTCAGGCCGTTCTTTTTGGCGCGCTCCAGCGCGGGCAATGCGCGCGCTGTGGTGATTTGATCCGCGTGATAGGCGGCACCTGTCATTTCAATCATCGAAATGTCACGGTCCAGTCCCATACGTTCGGCCATGGGTGACACATGCGGTAATCCGCGAAGGGAGGCAAACTTGCCACTCGTTGCAACCCCACCATCTGACAGGATGGGTTCCTGCGGGTGGGCAATGATCAATGCGCCCAAGGATTTTGCATAAACCATCGCACGGGCCAACACTTTGGCATTCTGCACAACCCGATAGCCATCAGAAAATGCAACCGCGCCCGCATCCTGCAAAAATCCGATTTCCGTCATTTCACGGCCCGCGCGCCCCTTGGTCAGGGCCGCGATGTGTAACACATTCACAGGTGCAACTTCGGCTGCACGGCGGCGAATGAATTCCAACGCTTCAGGGGTATCAATCGCAGGATCCGTATCAGCGCGGGTGACAATTGTTGTTACACCCCCTGCTGCCGCGGCCGCACCTGCGGTTTTATAGCTTTCTTTATGACGCTCACCTGGTTCGCAAACCTTAACGCCGATATCCACGATGCCCGGCGCAAGGTATTTGCCAGAACAATCAATGACTGTTTCCGCTTTACCTGATGGATCAACAATCACTCCGTCGCGAACCATCAGATCGTTGGTTGTAACTTCGTCTGCGGCGGGATCGATGATTTGGGCGTTCTTGAATAGGATGCTCATGTCAAAACGCCCCTTTGATTTTTCATATTACGCGCCAAGAGGTGCATTGCCGCCATACGCACAGCCACGCCCATTTCGACCTGCTCTTGAATAACTGAACGGTTGATGTCGTCGGCAA
>JAAEZW010000392.1 GCA_018222665.1 Paracoccaceae bacterium | reverse complement strand
CGTAAATCCTGCCCGCCGGTTGGGGCCGTGGCAGAGGCGCTTTCAACCCTTTCAACAGGAGCATAATCAAATGCACTTTGGACTGACTGATGAACAACAGATGATCGTGGATACGGTGCGCAGTTTCGTTGAAAACGAAATTTATCCGCATGAAGATTTGGTGGAGCGCACGGGCGAAGTGCCCGAGGAGATTGCCCAAGACATCAAGCAAAAAACCATCGATTTGGGGTTTTATGCCTGTAATTTCCCTGAATCTGTGGGTTGTGCGGGGCTAAGCCATTTGGAATTCGCGCTTGTTGAACGGGAATTGGGCCGCGGGTCCATGGCGCTTAATCACTTTTTTGGGCGTCCCCAAAATATTTTGATGGCCTGCGAAGGGGAACAGGTGGATCGGTATCTGATGCCTGCTGTGCGTGGGGAACGTATGGATGCGCTGGCCATGACGGAACCGGGGGCCGGATCGGATGTGCGGGGCATGAAATGTTTTGCACGTCGTGAGGGTGGCGATTGGGTTGTGAATGGAACCAAACACTTTATCAGTGGTGCGGAACACGCGGATTTCATTATCTGTTTCATCGCAACGGGTGAGGATCAAACACGCAAGGGGCCGAAAAAACGCATTACCGCATTTTTGGTGGATCGTGGCACGCCTGGGTTTACCATCCGTGATGGATATAAATCCGTATCACACCGTGGATACAAAAACATGGTGCTAGAATTTGACGATTGCCGCCTACCAGATGCCCAAGTTTTGGGCGAGGTTGATGGCGGGTTTGAGGTGATGAACACATGGCTTTACGCCACACGCATCACCGTTGCGGCCATGTCGGTTGGGCGTGCGCGTCGGTGTTTCGATTATGCGCTGAATTATGCGGCGGAACGGGAACAATTCGGCCAACCTATCGGCAAATTTCAGGGGGTCAGTTTCCAGATCGCCGATATGATCACCGAAATTGATGCGGCCGACCATCTGACATTGGCTTCTGCGTGGCGGTTGGATGAAAACCTACCTGCCAATCGTGAAATTGCCTCGGCCAAACTTTACGCCACAGAAATGCTGGCACGTATTACGGATCAAACCTTGCAGATTTTTGGGGGTATGGGCTTGATGGATGATTTCCCAATCGAACGGTTCTGGCGCGATGCGCGGGTCGAACGGATTTGGGATGGCACATCGGAAATCCAACGCCACATCATCAGCCGCGATTTGCTGCGTCCATTGGGGGCCTAAATATATGGCAGGGCTTGACCGTCTATTTCGTCCAAAATCCGTCGCCGTGATTGGGGGCGGATATTGGGCACGCTCGATCATTGAGCAATGCCGCAAAATCGGCTTTCAGGGTGCGATTTATCCGATCTACCCAAGGGCCACGGATGTAGATGGCATTCCCGTCTATCGTACATTGGCTGATTTGCCCGAAACTCCGGATGCGGCGTTCATCTGTGTCAATCGCAATGCGACGATTGATGTGGTGCGTGAATTGTCACAGATGGGGGCGGGCGGCGCCGTGTGCTTTGCCTCTGGCTTTTTGGAAAGTCAGGCAGAAACCCAAGATGGCGCATCCCTACAGGCGGAATTGGTATCAGCCGCGGGGGATATGCCGATTGTGGGGCCAAATTGTTATGGCTTCGTCAATTACTTGGACCAGGCTTGTTTGTGGCCCGATCAACATGGCGGCATCCCTGTGGACAGGGGCGTGGCAATCATCACGCAAAGCTCGAATATCGCCATTAACCTGAGCATGCACACACGTGCCATGCCGATTGCCTATTTGATGACGGCGGGCAATCAGGCCAAGGTCAGCATGGCGGATTTGGCGCGTTTTGTTTTGGCAGATCCGCGTGTCACCGCACTTGGCCTGCATATCGAAGGATTGGGGGATCCAAACGAATTCCTGCAATTGGCCCAAGAGGCCCACGCCATGGGTAAAGGCATTGTTGTGATCAAGGTGGGTGCATCGGATCAGGCGCAGGCCGCCACGATTTCGCACACAGCCTCGCTTGCCGGCAGTGCCGCAGGGGCGAGTGCCCTTTTTGAACGTCTTGGCGTTGCGCAGGTTCAGGATTTAACCACCTTTATGGATGCGCTGATGGTATTGCATCATGTGGGTCCACTGAACGGTGATACGGTTGCAACC
>JAAEZW010000391.1 GCA_018222665.1 Paracoccaceae bacterium | reverse complement strand
CGGCGAATTCAAATCAAATGTTGATGGAGTTCATGGGCCTTCACCTCCCCGGTGCATCCTTTGTACAACCAAACACCGACCTGCGCGATGCATTGACGCGTGAAGGCACCAAACGGATTAGCGAGATCACCGCCCTAGGCGAGAATTACACACCCGCCTATCAGGTGCTGAGCGAACGGGCATTTGTGAACGGGATCGTTGGATTGATGGCCACAGGTGGTTCCACAAACTTGGTCCTACACCTCCCCGCAATGGCGCGCGCGGCTGGCATCACGCTTGAGATTGAGGATTTTGACGAAATATCCGCTGTGACGCCACTGATGGCCAAGGTGTATCCAAATGGTTTGGCAGATGTGAACCATTTCCATGCAGCTGGTGGATTGTGCTATATGATCAATGATTTGCTGGATGCAGGACTGTTACACAATGATGTGACCACCATCATGGGTCAGGGATTGGACACCTATCGCCAAGAACCAAAACTCACGGGCAGCGGCATCACATTTGTGCAAGAAACAACAGAGAGCCAAAACGACAAAATACTGCGTCCCTCAACCGATCCATTTCAGAAAACGGGTGGATTGAAACAGCTGTCTGGAAATTTGGGGACAGGCATGATCAAAATTTCCGCTGTTGCCCCAGAACGATATGTGATCGAGGCCCCAGTGCGGGTATTCCATGATCAAGACTCAGTTAAAAATGCTTTTAAAGCGGGTGAGTTTACCGATGACACCATCGTGGTCGTGCGTTTCCAAGGACCACGTTCCAATGGCATGCCCGAATTGCATGGCCTAACGCCCACCTTGGCCGTGTTGCAGGATCGTGGGTTAAAAGTGGCACTTGTGACGGATGGCCGTATGTCTGGCGCATCAGGGAAAGTGCCCGCCGCGATCCACATTTCACCCGAGGCCGCCTTGGGTGGACCGCTGGCCAGACTGGTTGATGGGGATGTGGTGCGATTGGATGCAACCAACGGGACGCTTACGGTACTGGCAGATGATTTTGACGCACGACCTGTTGCCACAATGGACCTAAGCCAAAATTCCGCTGGATTAGGACGCGAATTGTTTGATGTGTTCCGCGAAAACGTTGGGCTTGCCACCAATGGTGCATGCGTCGCCGTTCGCTTAGGAGAAGTGATATGACACCAGAAGCTGCAAGCATAAAAGCCGAAGCACTTTGCAAACTTGCCCCTGTAATCCCCGTACTGGTATTGGATGATATCGCAACCGCGCGTCCCTTGGCCGAAGCGTTGGTGGCAGGTGGCCTGCCTGTATTGGAGGTGACATTGCGCACACCAGTTGCCTTGGATGTCATTTCCGAAATGGCAAAGGTGGAGGGCGGCGTTGTTGGTGCAGGCACCCTGCTGACCCCACAGGACGTAAAAAACGCGGTCAACGCGGGTGCAACATTCGGCGTATCCCCAGGCGCGACCGACACTTTGCTAAACGCCTGTGAAGCGGCAGATCTGCCTCTGTTACCGGGGGCTGCAACCTCAAGCGAGGTGATGCGCCTATTAGAACGCGGATACCGCGTGCAGAAATTTTTCCCCGCCGAGGCAAACGGCGGCGCGCCCGCGTTAAAGGCGATTGGCGCCCCGCTCCCGCAAGTCAAATTTTGCCCAACAGGCGGGGTATCACCCGCGAATGCCCCGACATATTTAGGATTATCAAACACATTATGTGTTGGCGGAAGCTGGGTAGCGCCCATCGATCTGATCGCGGCGAAAGATTGGTCCGCGATTCAGGCATTGGCCGCCGAGGCCGCATCCCTGCTCCGTTAAGCAATGTTGCACCCAAGTTTGGATTCAGCTAAACAAAGGTGCATCATGTGTTGCGGTCATATGATCCGCGGAGTAAGCATTGATATGGTGTCCCCCAAGTTTTAACAACTCGCTAATTCAAATCCGTTTGTGGTCGATTACGACTGCGCCAGCCGCCGCGCCGTTTGGGGGCGGAAATTGCAGCAAGGCCTTCGTTCAAAACTTCGCTCATTGGATGACCATCTGCCCCATGGCGATCCAGCAAAATTTGGATCATCGATTTTTGGTCCGCCTCAATCGGGATGCTAAGCGCCCAATCCAGAAAGATGGTGCGACATTCACTTTTCGTGATCCCATCAATGCGATAGGCCTCGAAAATCAATCCCT
>JAAEZW010000019.1 GCA_018222665.1 Paracoccaceae bacterium | reverse complement strand
CGTAGGTTCGAATCCTACCATCCCAGCCATTATTTAAAAATAATTTTGTTATTGTGTCAAAGCGACTTTGTCGAACTCAATTGCGTAAACGCGTGACTACCGCATCTGTAACGCATCCACCAGAAAATCCAAATTCGCCCGATCGTTCAGATGATTTACAAATAAACATCGCTCCATGCCTTCATAAGGTAGTTACTCAAAGTAACGGCTCGCAACAGCATTTTATAGCGTTGTGTAATGGGAAATATAAGATCGGGTAATGAAGCACTGGCATGACGAAATGCCAGTGCTAAAAGTGGTTAGATACCGGCGTCAATAATCGCCTGTGCCAGTACGGGAACAGTTGCACTGTTTAGGCCTGCTATATTCATACGACTGTCGCCAACCATATAAACTGCATGATCCGCGCGCAGTTTTTCGACATGCTCTGCCGACGCCCCAAGACGTGAGAACATGCCCCGATGCTGCGCAAGGAATCCAAACCGATCAGAACCCGACAACCGCTGGAGTTCAGAGGCGAGTTGCGTGCGCAAGTCCAGCATGCCCAAACGCACTTCTTCCAGTTCTGTGGCCCAGTCCGCGCGCAAAGCAGGATCGCTTAGCACCATTGTCACCAACCGTGCACCATGATCTGGAGGGAAGGAAAAGTTTTGGCGGTTCAAAAACGCCAACGTGCTTTGGTTCAATCCTTTAGCCGTCGCGTCTTGGGACACAACCATCAACAGGCCAGTGCGTTCACGGTAAATCCCAAAGTTTTTCGAACAACTTGCAGCGATAACTGTTTCAGGAACAGAGGATGCGACCAAACGCGTGCCTGCCGCGTCCTCTTGTAATCCGTCACCAAATCCTTGGTAGGCGATATCAATCATTGGAGTTGCGCCTGATGTGTTCAGGAAATCAACAACTTCTTGCCACTGCGACATGTTCAAATTTGCACCCGTTGGATTATGACAGCAACCATGCAACAAAATAACGTCACCTGAACGCGCGTCTGCCAAATCTTCCATCATGCCCGCAAAATCGACACCGCGTGTTTCGCTGTCGAAATAGCGGTATGGCACAACGGGCAGATCCAAGTATTTCAAGATCGAAAGGTGGTTTGGCCATGTGGGATCAGACACGAAAACACGCACATCTGGATTTGCCATTTTCAACAATTCAAAGGCCTGACGCACAGCACCCGTACCACCCGGTGTTGCAGCAGCAGCAACATTGCCACGCGCAACACTGTCTGACAGAACCAGATCAACCATGACATCTGAAAATTGTGGATCACCGACCAACCCAACATAGGATTTCGTTGTTTCGCGTTCCCACAATTGCTGCTCGGCCGTTTTTACGGCGCGCATCACTGGCGTCAATCCTTCGGCGTTTTTGTAAACGCCAACACCCAGATCGATTTTGCTATCTCTCGGGTCTTCTTTGTACTTTTGCATCAAAGCAAGGATTTTATCAGCAGGTTGCTCTTTTAAGGATTGAAACATTTACGCGTCTCCAGTTGCGACTGGTACGGTTGGGAACATGCCCCACTCTGACCAGCTTCCATCATAAAGTGAATGATCTGTTTTTCCGATCCGTTCAAGTCCCAAACTTAGGACAGCTGCGGTCACGCCTGATCCACAGGTTGTGATTGCGGGTTTGTTGAAATCAACACCAGCCGCTTCGAAAATCTGGCGAATTTCCACAGGGTTTTTCATTGTTTGATCTGCGTTCAACAGGTCCTTGAAACAGACGTTCTTTGATCCGGGAATATGACCGGGGCGCAATCCTGCGCGTGGTTCGGGCTCTTCTCCGCGGAAACGGCCTGGCGAACGCGCGTCAATGATTTCATAATCCCCAAGCTTGGAGGCCGCCGAAACCTGTGTCACGTCTTTGACCATGTGGTTTTGGCGCCGCACGGTCATGTGGCGGTCCCGAATAACGGGCGGCAAATCTTCGACAGGGCGCCCCTCTGCCTGCCACTTTGGTAAACCACCATCAAGGACTGCGATGTTATTTTGCCCCATCAGTTTGAACAGCCACCAAACACGGGCTGCCGAAAATAGCCCCATACCGTCATAGACGACAACTTGGTGTCCGTCCCCCACGCCCATGGCGCGCATGCGTGACATGAATTTTTCAACAGGCGGCACCATATGCGGCAAATCAGATCCGTGATCCGCAACATCATCAATATCAAAAAAGCGTGCGTTTGGGATATGTGCGGCATCATATTCCGCACGTGGATCACGGCCCATTTGCGGCAAATAATAGGACCCATCTAAAATCCGCATATCGGGATCCTTTAGATGCGCATGAAGCCATTCTGTCGAAACAAGTGTTTTTGGGTCGTCTTGCATGTTCAGCCCTCTATTTTCATATGGGTGCCTACATCCCAAGAACCTGTTAAGCAAGTAGGGCGAACCACGTTCCGCCCCATTTTAGCGTCGTTTTGGCTGGTTTATCCCATTTTTGAGCGCACAAAGCCAACAATCACCAATAATACGCCCCCACCAACGCCACCGCTGGCCACCTGTCCCAGCAGCGCGCCAATGTCCGTCCCCGCGGCATCACCTGCCATTCCGGCCATATCGGGTGCGCCAAGCATCCCCAAAATTGATCCACCCAGACCACCGCCCAAAATCCCTGCGATTAAATTGATGATTGTCCCTTGGTTCAGGCTACCAATTAAGCGCCCAACAACGTTGCCACCAACGGCCCCTGAGACAAGATTAAGAATAAGTCCTTCCATGACACCCTCCTATTGATTGGAATGGGTCATGAGTATGAATGTGAGGCGGAATACGTCAGGGGAAAGACCGCGTGGTTTTCCCTATCCGTTTTTCAACAAACGCTGCTTTTGCACGTTCCAATCGCGCTTTGCACTGTCGGCGCGTTTGTCGTGGTTTTTCTTACCCTTGGCGATCCCAATCTTGAGCTTAACATAGCCCTTATCGTTGAAATACATAACAAGCGGCACAATGGTCATCCCCTTGCGTTGGGTTTCAGACCATAGATTGGCAAGTTCGCGTTTATTCACCATCAATTTGCGACGGCGGCGTTCCTCGTGGCCCCATGTTTTCGCCTGCTCATAGGGTGCGATGTAGGAATTGACGAGCCATAGTTCGCCATTTTCAACTTCGGCATAGCTTTCGGCGATGTTTGACGACCCTTTCCGCAGGGATTTAACCTCGGATCCCATCAAAACGATGCCGCATTCCAAATCACTTTCAATCGCATAATCAAACCGTGCGCGACGATTTTCTGCGATGACTTTATAATTCGTATCTGTCTTTTGCTTTGCCATAGTGATTTGGATGTATAGACCCTTGTTCACCAAGTCTAGGGGCGAGCAAAAATCTTCCACTTGGCGATGCATTATTCCACTGGACAGTTTCAAAAACACACGTAAAATTTGATCAAATTTAGGATAGGAGCATTTGGCCCATGCGCGACGATAACTTTACTAAGGAAAACAATGCCAAACATATGTGGCATCCCATGGGGCATCCTGCCGATTCCCTTGCCAATCCACCCAAAGTCATTGTGAGTGCGCAGAACAGTTCCATCACCGATATTGATGGACACACCGTTGTCGATGCCGTGGGCGGTTTATGGTGTGTGAACCTTGGCTATTCAAATGACGCCGTGAAAGAAGCGATTTCCAAACAACTGTACGATCTACCCTATTATTCAGCATTCTCAGGCACATCAAATCCACCCGCGATCGAGGCATCCTATCTGGTGCGCGAAATGTTTGAGGCTGATGGCATGGCACGGGTGTTTTTCACCTCTGGCGGTTCAGATTCTGTGGAAACATGTCTGCGGCTGGCGCGACAGTACCATCGCCTACGCGGGGAACCGACCCGTACAAAATTTATCTCTTTGAAAAAGGGGTATCATGGGACTCATTTTGGCGGAGCCTCTGTCAACGGAAACAACCGTTTCCGCATCAATTACGAACCCTTGATGCCCGGGTGTTTCCATCTGCCAAGCCCCTATACCTATCGCAATCCGTTCAATGAAACCGATCCTGCGACGCTGGCCCAAAACATCGCGAACGCGTTCGAGGACGAAATCGCATTCCAAGGTGCCAATACAATCGCCGCTTTTATTATGGAACCAATCCAAGGTGCAGGTGGCGTTATTGTGCCTGATCCCAGCTTTATGGGACTGATGCGCGATATTTGTGACCGTCACGGCATTCTTATGATTTCGGATGAGGTGATCACAGGATTTGGTCGTACAGGTGATTGGTCAGGCGCACGTCATTGGGGTGTGAAACCTGATATGATGTCAATGGCCAAGGGCATCACCTCGGGCTATTATCCCGTTGGTGCGGCGCTGATGTCGGATAAGGTTGCCGAGGTTTTTGAAAACGACACCAGTGGGGATGGCGGCATTTTCCACGGCTACACCTATTCCGCGCATCCTGTTGGGGCGGCCGCAGTTGTGGCATGCCTGAACGAAACGCTGCGATTAGACACAAAAACAAACGCAGCGGCCCGTGGCGATCAGCTGTATCAAGGCCTGCTAAAAATAGCCGAAAAACATGACATAATCGGCGATGTGCGCGGCGGGCATGGATTGATGAACGGTCTGGAACTTGTGTCAGATCGCGCAACAAAAACACCGATTGATATGACAACCCTGAAACATATTCATCAACGCGTCTACGAAGCGGGCGCAATGGTCCGCCCTGGCTATCCCAATATCCTAATGTCACCACCGTTGACGATTACAGAGGATGAGGTGAACCAAATTCTTCGGGCATTAGACGACGGTTTCAGCGCAATTTAGCGCTGAAACCCACTATTTTCTTGGCCCGAAATTTTTGGGCTTTTATTTATTCCATTTTTTGAATATATTCATTGGCAACGACTCGACTTAGGATCCAAATCATGCACATTACACAAATTTCACAGGATTTTTCTGTCTCTCCTCAGATCACAGCAGCAGACGTGGCAGAGATTGCAAATGCAGGTTTTAAATCGATTATTTGCAACCGACCGGATTTCGAAGAACCGACGCAACCTGTATTCAATGATATTGCAAATGCCGCACATGAAGCGGGATTAAAAATAGCGCATATCCCAATAACCGCGATGCCATTGCCCGCACAAATTTCAGAAATGGCCAATGCAATATCTGAATTGCCAAAACCCATTTTTGCCTATTGTCGTAGCGGAAATCGTTCATCAATCCTGTTTCACGCCGCAAACAGCTAAGGCATCGGAATAACACAATGAATACGCCATCATCTATGTATGGCCGGATCAAGCAGTATGTTCCAATGCTTGAATGGGCCTCTGTATATAATTCAAACACATTCACATCAGATGCGGTTGCTGCGGTTATCGTCACAATCATGCTCATCCCACAATCTTTGGCTTATGCATTACTTGCGGGTCTCCCCGCCGAAATGGGCCTATATGCATCCATCTTACCTTTGGTGGCATATGCGATTTTCGGTACATCACGGGCTTTGGCGGTTGGGCCGGTTGCCGTTGTGTCGCTCATGACCGCCGCAGCCATTGGAAACCTTGGTTTAACCTCCCCTACTGACATTGCATTGGCTGCCGTTACACTGGCTTTTATTTCGGGGGCCATCCTAATTGTCATGGGTATTTTACGATTAGGGTTTCTGGCGAATTTTTTGTCCCACCCTGTGATCGCGGGGTTTATCACCGCCTCTGGACTATTGATCGCAACCAGCCAGCTGAAACATATTTTTGGTGTTGATGCCCATGGCCACACCTTGGTCGAGTTAATTTTTTCACTGGTCGACCACCGTGATATGATCAACCCAATCACATTGGGATTGGGGATTAGCACCTTGGCCTTTCTTTTCTGGGTCAGAAAAGGATTAAAACCAGCGCTATTGAACATGGGACTTGCCCCACGTACAGCGGATATTTTGGCAAAGGCTGGTCCAGTTGGAGCCGTCGTAGTTACAACACTGATTACCTTTCTGTTCGATCTGTCGTCCCATGGGGTCAAAATTGTGGGAACCGTACCAATGGGTCTGCCCCCCCTCACAATACCCAGTTTTTCATCAACACTCTGGGGTCAACTGTTCATGTCTGGCGTATTGATATCCGTGATTGGATTTGTTGAATCTGTTTCGGTTGCATCGACACTTGCCGCAAAAAAACGCCAACGCATCGTGCCCGATCAAGAATTGATCGGTTTAGGGGCGTCAAACATCGCATCGGCCGTCTCTGGCGGATACCCTGTAACCGGTGGCTTTGCACGCTCTGTTGTTAATTTTGATGCGGGTGCTGAAACACCTGCTGCTGGTGCGTTTACCGCAATTGGTATTGGATTAGCGGCCTTGTTGTTAACACCGCTGTTGTTCTTTTTACCCAAAGCAACATTGGCCGCGACAATCGTCGTTGCCGTTTTATCCTTGGTTGATTTTTCGGTTTTGAAAAACGCATGGTCCTATTCCAAAGTGGATTTCGTCGCTGTATTTGCCACCATCGTCCTAACCTTGGGTTTTGGTGTCGAGGCGGGCGTCTCCGCAGGCGTCATGCTCTCAATCGGGTTCTTCCTCTACAAAACGTCAAAACCGCATGTGGCAGAGGTTGGGTTGGTTACGGGCACTGAACATTTTCGCAACATCAACCGTCATCAGGTTGAAACCTATCCCAATTTGGTCACCCTACGTGTGGACGAAAGCCTGTATTTCGCAAATGCCGCGTTTTTACAGGATATGGTGTATGATCGTATCGCATGTGATCAACCCATTCGTCATGTTGTGCTTATGTGCTCTGCCGTGAATGAAATCGACATGTCTGCACTGGAAAGCCTTGAGGCGATCAACCACCGCCTACGGGATCTGGGCATCAAGTTGCACCTGTCCGAGGTTAAAGGCCCTGTGATGGACCGCCTGAAATGCAGTTATTTTCTGAATGATCTGACAGGTCAGGTGTTTCTATCCCAGTATAAGGCGTTTCAATCCCTGAAGCCCCAGCCAATCTAACCAATAACCTTATAGGTGCCGTGATCAATACCATGGATTGACCAATCCCCGATCGCGGCACGCACCAAACGTAGCGTTGGAAATCCAATCGCAGCCGTCATTCGGCGCACCTGACGATTGCGTCCTTCGGTGATCGTTAGGGAAATCCACGTATCTGGAACCGATTTACGATAGCGCACAGGCGGATCGCGCTCCCACAAATCAGGTGGTGCCATCAATTCAACTTTGGCGGGCAGGCATTTTCCATCCTTTAACATGATGCCACGTCGCAGAGGATCAAGATCCTGATCACTCGGCGCACCCTCAACCTGTGCCCAATAGGTTTTGGGGGTCTTGTGCTTGGGATTTGAAATCCGCGCCTGCAAACGCCCGTTGTCAGTTAAGATCAACAACCCTTCACTATCGCGATCCAATCGGCCCGCTGGATAGACCTTGGGGATATCAATGAAATCGGACAGGGTCTGACGCTTGGCTGCATCCACGCCGTTGTCCGTAAACTGCGACAGAACATTAAAGGGTTTGTTGAACAATAGGATCATACAACAAACCCGTCTGCGGGTTTCACGCCACCACAGATGATGCCATTCCAATTCGTGATGTCGGGCGTACGATATTTATAGGCGGCAGGATGATTTGCATCCAAAACACCCAAACCAATCAAAATATGGGCAATCGCGCATTCCGCCGCACGCATAGCGCCATCGGAAATTTTGAGGGCCAAGCCCATCTTGCGCTCTGGGATAATTGCCACAAAAACCGCATCCGCCCCCGTTTTAATCGCGACACGGCCATCCATGGCACGCATCAATTCGGTACAGGCCCGCCCTTCACCCGCAACCAATTCGGGATAGGCACACATCGCCTGCACCAACTCAGATGCCGCATTGGACGCCACATCATTGCGATCCGCGGCAGACGCAAACCATGCCATCGCACGTGCCAATCCATGAACCGTTGTCGCAAAATTTGGTGCCGAACACCCGTCAATTCCATAGCCCAGAGTATCCTGCCCTGTTGTATCCTCAAACGCAGTTAGACAGGCTTTTTGCACAAGGTGATCAGGTTGGTGATAGTCTGCACCGCCCCCCAGATGTTTGTTCAGCGTCAAAAATCCTGCATGTTTCCCGGAACAATTGTTATGCCACTGACACGGGGCTGTGTCCTGCGCGCACAAATTGGCGCGTTCCTCTGCATCGCGTGGCATCTGCGGACCACAGCGCAAATCATGATCCCCCAAACCCAGATCGCTCAGCCACGCCTGCACACGATGCGTGTGGATCGTCGCCCCATTGTGCGACGCACAGGCCAAGGCCAATTGATCCTGCCGCAGCCCAAACGCCCCTGCCGCACCCGAGGTGATCAGGGGCAAGGCTTGGATCATCTTGCAAGAGGAACGTGGCAGCATCACCGCATCCGGGTCACCCCAAGCCTGTACAATATCGCCACCTGCATCACATATGACCGCATGACCCAAATGCACATTTTCCAATACAGGTCCGCGCCAAGCTTCGCACATAGGATGGGGCATAGACATCACGTTTCTCCATTTTCACTGGCAATTTTATGCCAAAGGGGCTTCCATAAAAGTCAAAACTCGCGCTAAGTTGCCACTGTCGAGTTCAAGGTGTCCTTGCGCATTATTTCATGCATGTTAAGGCGTCAAATAAGAAAAGATAGCAGGCCCACCACGGGCGGAAGGAAAAAATGAAAACAAAATTGATCCTTAGCCTCGTTTTACCTATATCATTGATGTTTGGCGGACCTGTCAGCGCACAGGAAAATAGCACTGCCAAGGTTGATGAAAGCGTAGATTGGGATGTGTTTGCTGAAACAAAACCAAAACAATGTTGGGCCGTTTCGATCCCCAAGGAAACCGTAAACACCCGCAACGGTCGCGTCGTTGCCGTGCGCCGTGGTGATATCGCGCTGATGGTTGTTTACGACCCAAAGGCCAAGGTGAACGGTCAGATCGTGTTTACAGGGGGCTACCCCTTTGCGCCTGATTCAACTGTGGATATGACAATTGATGGCAACAAATTCGCCCTGTACACCAAGGATGAATGGGCCTGGGCGAACCAAGGGGAAGATGCAAAAATCATCGCCGCAATGAAAAAGGGGGCTAAGGCCAAGCTTACCGCACGTTCGTCCCGCGGGACACGGACAGAAGATATCTTTTCCCTACTTGGGTTCACGGCCGCGGTTGAGGATGCCGATAAGCGTTGTAAATAAAGCGCAAACTAATCTTTTTGCTAATTCTGGGCGAATCCTGTATGGGTTCGCCCGAATTCTTTGATGAACAGGTATATCATGACTGTGTCCACGCCGATCACACAGGACGTTTTGACGATCCCACGCAAATTGCCCGATGGTCCCATGAATTTGGTAGGCCTGACCCGTGCCCAAATGCGCGATGTTTTGATCGAACATGGGACACCCGAAAAACAGGCTAAAATGCGTGTGGGCCAAATCTGGCAATGGATTTACGAAAAAGGCGTCCGCGATTTCGCCGTGATGAGCAATCTTGCGAAAACCTATCGCGCCGAATTGGCAGAACACTTTGTGATCGAGGTGCCGGAGGTTGTTTCAAAACAAGTCTCGCTGGATGGTACGCGCAAATACCTGATGCGGATCGCAGGCGGGCACGAGGTTGAAACCGTTTATATCCCAGAAGAGGACCGCGGCACATTGTGCATAAGCTCGCAGGTGGGCTGCACGTTGACCTGCTCCTTCTGTCATACGGGCACCCAAAAATTGGTGCGCAATCTGACAACTGCGGAAATTATTGGTCAGGTGTTGGTTGCGCGTGATGATTTGGACGAATGGCCCAAACCAGGTGCGCCCAAAAACGAAACGCGGCTATTGTCAAATATCGTTCTGATGGGCATGGGCGAACCGCTATATAATTTTGACAATGTGCGGGATGCGATGAAAATCGCAATGGACCCCGAGGGGATTTCTCTGTCCCGTCGTCGCATCACCCTATCCACATCTGGTGTCGTTCCTGAAATTGCAAAAACGGCGCAGGAAATCGGATGCCAACTTGCCATCTCTTTTCACGCCACAACGGATGAGGTGCGCGACAAACTCGTCCCCATCAATAAAAAATGGAACATCGCGGAATTGTTGGATGCGCTGCGCACATACCCCAAAGTGTCTAATTCCGAACGGATCACGTTTGAATATGTGATGTTAAAGGACGTGAATGACACGGATGCAGATGCGCGTCGTTTGGTCAAACTGATTAAAGGCATTCCCGCCAAGATCAACTTGATCCCCTTTAATGAATGGCCAGGCTCGCCCTACGAACGCTCTGACTGGGCACGGATCGAAGCTTTCGCCGATATTATTTACAAAGCGGGCTACGCAAGCCCCATTCGCACCCCAAGGGGCGAAGACATCATGGCCGCCTGTGGTCAGTTGAAATCTGCAACCGAACGGGCGCGCAAATCTAAAAAAGCTATCGAGGCCGAAGCAGGCCTCTGACCCTTCGGAATGGTGGGCGGGGCGATGTGCCATGGCACGAGCGCCGCACCGCCAGCACGCAAAAACACCGACATAATACCGACGTAAAACAGACGCCGCTTTTTAGGGCTCTAATCGCACCCGTCCGCCCTGACCCAGCACAAAAATTTCTGCACCCTCAATCATGATCGGGGTCAATTCCCGCCCATAGGCCGCGCCCCCATCAATATTCACGCGATTGCCGTAATGCGTTATATTTTGCACAGGTGTATGGCCATGAACGATTAAATATTCATGTTCATTTTGATAGTCATGAAAGTCTTGTCTGATCCACAATAAATCTGTTTCTGTTTGCGCGCTCAACGGAATTTCAGGCCGAATGCCTGCATGCACAAATAAGATGTCATTGACCAGATAATGTGTCTTTAAACCCTGTAAAAACGCAATATGCGCAGCGGGCATACGCTCTAGGGCTTGGGCATGAATCTGATACGTGCGCGAAATACCCCGTTCAATTTCAATTCCATAGGATTCAAGAGTGGATATCCCACCAATACGATCATTGAACCAATCCATCCCCAACAACAAATGTGGATCATGCTGTGGCGGCGATTGCAGGAATAACTCAAACATGCGGTCATGGTTGCCCTTAAGTGTGATCCAGTTTTTGCCCGATGTTTGACCATCGATAATTCTCTGAATGACACCCTGACTATCTGCACCACGGTCCACATAATCCCCCACAAACACAACCGTCGCATCCGCGCCACCATCCGCGTGAATACGCTCTAGTGCCTCATCCAGTTTATCCAGATGCCCGTGAATATCACCGATTGCATAAATTGGGGTCATGTCCCGCTCCAACAAAAAGGCCGCCTTAATCAAGCCGGCCATATTTTCTCATATTTACAATGCCTTAACCTATCCGACGTTTGCGCGCCGCCAAGAGTTTTAGGCGCAACGCATTGAGGTGAATAAACCCTGCCGCATCCTTTTGATCATAGGCGCCTGCATCCTCTTCAAAGGTCACATGCGCCTCGGAATACAAACTATAATCGGACCAACGGCCAATCGTGCGCACTGATCCTTTATATAGTTTCAAACGCACAGTACCTGTCACCTGTTCTTGTGATTTGTCGATCAATGCCTGCAACATTTCACGCTCTGGCGAATACCAGAAACCGTTATAGATCAGCTCCGCATATTTTGGCATCAACTCATCTTTTAGATGCGCAGCCCCGCGATCCAATGTGATCTGTTCGATGCCACGGTGCGCTTCCAACAGGATAGTACCACCTGGTGTTTCGTAAATACCGCGCGACTTCATCCCAACAAAACGGCCCTCAACCAAATCCAAACGGCCGATCCCGTGCTTGCCACCGTATTCGTTTAGTTTTGTTAGGATGGTTGCGGGTGACATCTCTTCACCGTTGATCGCAACTGCATCGCCTGCCTTGAATGTCACTTCAATCACTTCGGCTGTGTCTGGCGCATCTTCTGGATGTACCGTGCGTTGATACACATAATCGGGTGCTTCAACCGCTGGATCTTCCAAAACCTTACCCTCTGACGAGGTGTGCAACAGGTTCGCATCAACGCTGAAAGGCGCGTCGCCACGCTTGTCCTTGGCAATCGGAATTTGATGCTCTTCCGCAAAACCAATCAATTTGGTGCGGCTCGACAAATCCCATTCGCGCCAGGGTGCAATCACCTTGATATCTGGATTCAACGCATAAGCCGCCAATTCAAAACGTACCTGATCGTTGCCCTTGCCTGTCGCGCCGTGGGCCACCGCATCCGCACCCGTTTCCGCGGCAATTTCAACCAACCGTTTTGAAATCAAGGGCCGCGCGATTGAGGTACCAAGCAGGTACAACCCCTCATACAGCGCATTCGCACGGAACATAGGGAACACAAAATCACGCACAAATTCTTCGCGCACATCTTCAATGTAAATATTTTCTGGCTTGATCCCCAGCAATTCCGCCTTTTGGCGCGCGGGTTCAAGCTCTTCTCCCTGACCCAGATCGGCGGTAAAGGTCACAACCTCACAGCCGTATTCAGTTTGAAGCCATTTCAGGATGATAGATGTATCAAGGCCGCCAGAATAGGCCAATACTACTTTCTTAGGCGCGGACATTCAGATTCCCCTTTTTCAATTGGCAAGGGCACTAACGGTTTTTCAATCTGGGGGCAAGTCATAGCGCCCAAAATCAAAACGAAATCGCACTGATGTTTCTAAAGTATGCCAAAGTATATCCTTGCATGGACCGCGGCCCTGAGCCAAAGCTATGTTCATGACGAATTTTCAAGATATGGCCCAAGCGGCCGAGGCAGCAATGCGGGGGGTTTTCCCCGAAACGCCGCTGCAGAAAAATGAACACCTCTCGGCATTGTATGACGCCGACATATGGCTCAAGCGTGAGGATCTAAGCCCTGTACGCTCATACAAACTGCGAGGGGCTTTTAATGCGATGCGCAAGGTTGCGGGTGAAACGAATTTTGTTTGCGCCAGTGCGGGAAACCATGCGCAGGGTGTGGCGTATATGTGCCGCCATATGAATGTGCAGGGCACGATTTTCATGCCTGTCACCACCCCGCAGCAAAAGATACAAAAGACCAAGATGTTTGGTGGCAACAATATCGATGTGCGCCTGGTTGGTGACTATTTCGATGATTGTTTGCGTGCGGCCCAATCCAATTGCGCCGAGGCTGGGGCGCATTTTCTGTCCCCCTTTGACGATGAAGATGTGATTGAGGGGCAGGCCTCTGTTGCCGTTGAAATTGAACGTCAACTGGGCGGTGTTCCTGATCACATCGTGCTGCCCGTTGGTGGGGGTGGATTATCGTCAGGCGTGATCAGTTATTTTGAAACACGCTGTCAATTCAGTCTGGTTGAACCCCTTGGCGGGGCCTGCTTGTGGGCAGCATTGATCGCGGGAAAACCCGTTAATTTAGGCACCGTAGACACGTTCGCAGATGGTGCCGCGGTTGGGCAGATTGGTGAAAAGACATTTGAACGGCTTAAGGGTGTCGGATTGGCCAATGTGCTACGCATCCCAGAAGATCGTTTATGTCTGACCATGTTGGATATGCTAAACGTCGAAGGGGTAGTTTTGGAGCCCGCGGGCGCATTGGCGATGGACGCGCTCAAGGACATGGGGCAGGCCATTCGTGGTCGCAAGGTTGTGTGTATCTCATCCGGTGGAAACTTTGATTTCGAACGCCTTCCCGAAGTGAAAGAACGCGCACAGCGTTTCGGCGGGATCAAGAAATATTTGATTCTACGCATGCCACAACGCCCCGGCGCATTGCGCGAATTCCTAAGCCACTTGGGGCCGGAGGATGATATTAGTCGGTTTGAGTACCTGAAAAAATCTGCGCGAAATTTTGGGTCAATCTTGATTGGGATTGAAACTAAAACGCCAGAACAGTTTGATGATTTTTTCAAACGCTTGGACGCGGCTGGATTTACCTATACCGATATCACCGATGATGATCTGCTGTCGCAATTTGTGATTTAACATGGAGCTTACTGGAAAATTCGCGGTGGTGACTGGGGGCGTGCAAGGCATTGGGCGCGCAATCGCCGAAGCCTTGATTGCAGAACATGCGGATGTGGTGATTTTGGATCTGAACCCAGATGCGGTTTCCAAAACAGCGGATCAGATTGGGGCGCATGGCGCCGCATGTGACGTGACACAACCCAGCGCAATCCAACAGGCAATCGCGGATATTACACACGACCTTGGGAACATCGATATTTGGATTTCAAATGCGGGCGTCATTTCGGCCGATCCAGATCACGTTGCATCCGCATCCGATCAGATTTGGCAGCGTGCGTGGGATATTCACGTCATGTCCCATGTTTGGGCCGCACGCGCGTTATTACCCGACATGATTGCGCGCGGTTCAGGTTATTTTGTGAACACAGCCTCTGCTGCTGGCCTATTGTCGCAAATCGGCGACGCCCCCTATTCCGCGACCAAGGCCGCCGCCATCAGCTTTGCCCAATCGCTGGCCATTTCACACGCGGATGACGGCATTCTGTCATCGGTGATCTGTCCACAATATGTTGCATCCCCCATGTTGGGATATGATGCAGACGAAATGATCCCAGAGCACCCGGGCCTTCTGACGCCCGCGGATGTGGCACGCACCGTGATTGACGGGATGAAGGAACAACAGTTCCTGATCTTGCCCCACCCAATTGTCGGGGAATATGCAAAGTTGCGCGCCAGTGATCCCGAAAAATGGATAAAAGGCATGCAAAAATTGCGGCGGCGCATACTGTCACAAACCGACGGAATTGATCCCAAAACGATGCATCTGCTGGTTTAGGCGGCCAGTCGTTCAACGGACTGATTAATGAAAACCTCACGCGCCTTTGCATAGCTTTGAACAATGGCGGCAATGTCCACACACACCCGAGGATGTGATGGGAGATTTAAACCATCAGGTGCTGCATGATATGGAAACGGATCTTTATTTCACAATGGTTTTGGCCGATCCGAACCTTGAAACAGGACTATTGCGATTTGCACAAGCGGGGCATCCCCACCCTGTTTTGCAATCATCTGACAACGCGTTCCTTCACCTTGGAACGGGGGGCATGCCTGTGGGTTTTATTGACGATATTGCGTTTGAGCGTACCGAACACATAATGAAACCAGGTGATCGTTTGTTCATCGTGTCCGATGGAGTGACCGAATGCTCTGATCCCTCTGGTGCTCTTTTGGATCAAGAGGGTCTTGAACGCATGCTAGGACCGCTTGTTAACGCGCATGGGCAGGACGTCATAAACGACATATTCACAGAATTAGAAGCC
>JAAEZW010000390.1 GCA_018222665.1 Paracoccaceae bacterium | reverse complement strand
TGCAAACTCTGGCGACTTCATTCCTCCTGCCGAGATGACACTGCCTAATGCGATCGTGTCCAGAACACCCATTAGCGCCAATATTGATAGACCATTCTGCGCACGCCAATTAATGTTTAGGATAGTCGCAATTGCAAGCACAACAATCAGTGCAGCGAAACGTGTTGGCGCCATAAGCGCAATTTCACCCCCATGTGCAACCGCGGCTTGCCCAACTGCAAAAGTAATCGCAAAACCTGTACCCGCAGCGATTGACCACAGGATGGCTGGTTTTGGGTCCTGCCAATCGGCATCCTTATCGTCTGAGATCGCAACGTATCCGACCCCGGCGATCACCAAACCAACAGCCATCCACTGTAAAATCGAAATAGGTGTACCCGTCAGCATCGCCCAGCCCACTGACAGAATTGGATAAGACCCGATGATTGGCGCAACAAGTCGAACAGGCCCAATCGAGAAAGCTTTATAATGCGCTATTGCCGCAAGCCCAAACAATGCGCCAGATAACAGAGCCAGCGATAAAGACCCTTTGGCCATGGGCTCATCCCAATGAAAAATACTAATCGGTGTTACCAAAATGCATCCAAAGGCGAGCACTGCAACAATGGATGCGAAAATCCCTGTCTTCTGACTGACTTGGCGTACGCAGAGATCGTGGATGCCCCACGAAATCGCCGCAAGTAAGCCTAACACTAATGACATCAGGGATCGTTCCGAAAAAATGGAATTAAGAAGACGAAACATGCGATCAAAAAGAAGACCGAGCCGACCATCGACCAGAAATGACCCCACGACGCAATAATGAAACCGCAGGCGGATAGAATGAATAGGATCCAACCTAAAAAATTGATTTGTTTGTTGGTCATTCTATCGCGCTACTGACTTGACAGCTCTAGTCTAAATATTCTTATAATGAAACATATTTTCCGCACAAGCAAAAAATAGATGTTGGGAGGCTCCATTGTTAGACGACATATACCCGAAAGTAACCGCGGGTCCACCCAAGCCTAGCATCATTTCAGAGCCGCGGATTTTCAGCCTTCCGAAGGATACCGAGCGCTATGTTATAGAAGGATGCGGAGCTATTTTAGTTCCAATTGAAGCTGGTGATCAAATTTCCATTATCAATGCGGAAGGTGGCCAACCATGCGAAGTGATCGCGGCCTGCCCAAAGGGTATTATTGATCCTTCTATATTGGGCGCAACGCCCGGTGGACCAGCGCGGGGATTGAAAACGTTATTAACTTCATCAAACCAATCTTTGCGCGGGTTGCGCATGGGTTTAGATGCCCGCGGCATTGATATCGCACAGGGACCGGCAATCAAATTTTTTGACATCAAAACGCCAGCAGGTTCGAAAAAGGAATTCACAGCCACGCGCACAGGCGTTGCGATTATTGCGGCCCCCCACCCAAATGCATTGCAAGCAATGGATTTTGAGGCACAAGATACCGCCACACCACTGATCGTGTTTGTTAAGCGCACCAGCATCAAAATGGCGAAAGGGTTTAAATTGCCTGACCCACTGGCAGATCCTTTGCAGGATATTCGTGTTCACACACAAACTGCCGAATCCTTTTTCGTAAAGGCCGGGGACTATATCCAGATTATTGACAAAGATGGTCGTCAGTGCACGGATTTCCAATGCTTTAGTGCACGTAAACTGGATAAAGGGATTGAACATGCATTGGACGTAACAACGACACGTACATTAATGGAACATGCCTATCCTATGCCTGGTTTGCATGCCAAATATTACGATCAAGACATGCTGCCGTTGGTCGAGGTTATACAAGACACCTGTGGGCGGCATGACGCCTTTGCATTGGCATGTTCAGCAAAGTACTATGATGATATTGGGTATCCTGGGCATATCAATTGCTCGGATAACTTTAATACAGCACTTTCTAACTACGGTGTGTCTGAACGTGCAGGTTGGATGGCCATTAATTTCTTCTTTAATACTGCAATCGACGAACATGGCGTGATGTACAGCGATGAACCTTGGTCACGGCCTGGTGACTATGTGTTACTACGTGCATTGACAGATTTAGTGTGCGTCTCTTCTGCCTGTCCGGACGACACTAGCCCAGCGAATGGCTGGAACCCCACAGATATTCACGTACGCACATACAGCGGTGAGGAAACATTTCAACG
>JAAEZW010000389.1 GCA_018222665.1 Paracoccaceae bacterium | reverse complement strand
GCATCATAGTAGGACTGATCACGCCACCACGGAACCGAAACCTCAACTAAATGAATATCTCCAAGATCGGCGATGAGGAGACGCAACTGATCAACAACGGGACGGACGCGGTGTTGGAGCATGATGCCAAAGCGAACATCATGCTGCGCACAGATATCGACCAAATCACGTGCATTCTGCAAATTCCGCTCAACAGGTTTTTCCATCAAAATAGGTTTACCTGCACGTGCCAAGCGTTCAACAATATCCAAACGCGCATTGGGCGGCGTTGTTACAATCACAAAATCAGCATCTGATGCGATGATTTCATCAACGTCTTGTGTAGTGCGCGCACCTAAGTCGGGCCATTGTTGGATAAAGGCATCACGACTGGCTGTGGTACGTGCGTAGATCAGATCAAGCGTAACATCCGCGCTGTTCAAAATGGCCTGTGCGTAAGTGCCAGAAACCATTCCCAAACCAATCATCGCGCATTTCATTGCCATTTCCCCAATCTGTTATTTGGAAATGTGGCACAGTGATTTCACTGGGTCCATGCAAAACTGATCAGACGGGGAGCGTGCAGACCCCTTGTGTCACATACTGCGTCATCACGATGTCCGATGATGAAAACCCGATGTGCAGGGTGTATGTCCCACCTCTCACACGCCAGCATCCTGAACCAATATCAAAATACGCGAAATCACGCGGGGAGAGCGTTAAATTCACCGTGGTTTTTTCACCCACCTTCAAGGCCACCTTTGCGAAGGCACGCAGTTCTTTTTCAGGGCGATCAATGGCCACGTCATGATCTGAAAGATAGAGTTGAACAACGGTGGATCCGTCGCACTTCCCGATATTCGTTACGTCGACAGACACCACAACATCATTGTCAACTGAACACGTTGAGAAGTTCGATAATGTAAATTCAGTATAGCTGAGCCCATGGCCAAATGGGAACAAGGGTGTGATCCCATGTTTTTCGTAATGACGATAACCGACAAAAATACCTTCGCCATATCGCACTGTTCCAGCAGCGCCCGGATATATTTCGGGGTCTTGGCTGTGGCTTGGGTTATCCTGCCATCGCACGGGAAAGGTTTGCGGCAAACGGCCCCCTGGATCGGCATCCCCAAACAGGACATCGGCAATCGCGTTTCCACATTCTTGACCTGGATACCACGCCTGTAAAACTGCGGGCGCCTGCATGACCCACGGCATTTCCACGGGTCCGCCTGTTTGCAGCACAACAACCGTATTGGGATTTGTGGCACAAACCGCATCGATCAACGCATTTTGATTGCGCGGCAAGTCGATGTTTTCCAAATCGGACCCTTCTGTGTCCCATTCGCCCGAACGGCCCACAAAAACCACGGCTGTATCGCAGCGCGATGCTGCAGCAACCGCCGTATCAATTTCGGTTTGGCCAAGGACGCGCGATACGCCAAAACGGAACGCGGTGAAATACAAATTATCTGCGGGTTTGGTGCACAATTCCATCACGACGGAAACGGTCTGTCCCGCGCTTAGGGTGACATGCCCCGTGCGCTCATCACAGCCCTCTTCAAAGAACGTGCGCCCCTTGCTCCAGGTATCCCACGCATCAACAACCAATGAGCCATCAACGAAAAGTTTCGCATACCCCGCAGCATGCAGGCCAAAACTGTGTTCGCCCTCTTCTTTCGCGGTATAGGTTCCAGACACACGGACGGAAAAGGCGTTTGAGTTGACTTTACCCTCGGCCACCTCTTCATGCCAAAAAACCACTGATCCATCGATTGTTTCGGTGTGCACCGCAGAGCCGCAGAGGTCTTCATTATCGAAATATTCTGCGTGGAATTCGCCCTCAATCACAGGTTCCCAGCGGTGATTTGCGCATCCCTTGGCAAAGACAATGCGATCCTGACCGATGCGCTGGATCATTCCATCCAGCGGGGTGATCCGATAATGTGGATTTAATTGCGCCGATCCGCCACCCATGATTTGGGCGACATCTGCGTTGGGACCGATCACCGCAACTTTGCCGCTGTCGGAGTTCAGCGGCAAGGCGCCATCATTTTTCAACAGAACCGTTCCTGCGGACCCCGCCTGTCGGATGAGGCCACGATGTTCGGGGCGATTGTCTGCATGTTCTTCGAAGGGTCGATGATCAGATAAGGAACCGACACGTTCCATCAATCGCAA
>JAAEZW010000388.1 GCA_018222665.1 Paracoccaceae bacterium | reverse complement strand
GTGAACCTGTTGTCAGGCGGTGAACGCAACCGTGTGCATATGGCGCGCTTGTTGAAATCGGGCGGCAACGTTTTGTTACTGGACGAACCGACCAACGATTTGGACGTGGAAACATTGCGCGCACTAGAAGATGCCTTGATGGATTTTGCGGGCTGTGCCGTTGTGATTTCACACGACCGCTTCTTCCTTGACCGTATCTGTACCCACATCCTTGCATTTGAGGGCGAGGCGCACGTTGAATGGTTCGAAGGCGACTTTTCCGCTTATGAAGAGGATAAGAAACGCCGCCTGGGTCCAGATGCATTGGAACCCAAGCGGATTAAACATAAAAAGTTTACGCGCTAATTATTAAACGCGCTCTTATTTATTCTTTTTATAGGGGCGCGTGTTGTTTATACTTCGATCAACGGCACTTTTTTCAAATCGTATTATCAAACTTATATACTCTCGCTTTTTTATTGATTTTTTAACTTTAATACTCTCTTAACATTTTCGCTGAGTATCGGTGTGAAATACGTTGGTATCACGGTGCGCGAATTGCGTCGTGATGTTGTGGCCGCAATCGGGTTTTGTGCAATCCTGATCTGCCTGACCTTCATTTTGATCGAAGGCGTCCTAATCCTTGGGCTTGCCCACCAGTTGAGGCGATCTTGGCCCTGACCCCCGGTGGTCAGGCGGAAATGGTTGTGTTGGCCATTATCTTAGGCGCCGATATGACATTTGTCGTTACGCACCACTTGCTGCGTCTGCTTTTCGTCATCACAGGCGCACCAATCATTGCCGCAATTTTACCCAAACGCTTTACGCAGTAGGCATGATCAGATGCGCAACTGCGTCGTTCCGTCAAAGCAATACGTTTTGTCCGCATCTGCGCCGAGGTGTATCAATTCACCTTTGGCAAATTTTTGCAGTTCGGTCGATTTTACTATGAATTCGCTGCCCGCATCGGTTTTGCAATAAATCAGCGCATATTCCCCCAAGTTTTCAACAAAATCGGGACGTGCAGATAGGATCGCATCCGCCTCATCCACAGCGTTGAAATGTTCTGGACGCACACCAAACACATCCGCACCAGGTTTTAACAGAGTTTGTCCCGCCTCGCTTAGATCAGAGGCGTTGAAAAAATTCATACTGGGGCTGCCAATAAATTCCGCAACAAACATATTTCGTGGATTTTCATATAGATCAATGGGCGCCCCAATTTGTTCAATGTTTCCGCCGCGCAAGACAACAATTTTGTCAGCCAGAGTCATCGCCTCGACCTGATCATGGGTGACATAGATCATTGTCGTGCACAACCGTTCGTGCAGGCGCGCGATTTCAATCCGCGTTTGAACGCGCAGTGCCGCATCCAAGTTTGATAGGGGTTCATCAAACAAAAACACCTCGGGTCCACGGACAATGGCACGTCCAATGGCAACGCGTTGCCGCTGTCCGCCCGACAGCGCTTTGGGACGGCGGTCCAGATAATCCTCAAGCTTTAGGATTTTCGCGGCTTCCAATACCTTTTCGCGCACAACAGCCTTGGGCACGCCATTCATCTTTAGGCCGAACCCCATGTTTTCTGCGACCGTCATATGCGGATAAAGCGCATAACTTTGGAACACCATCGCAACCCCACGATCCGCAGGATCTGCCGTGGTGACATCACGATCCCCGATTGTGATTGTGCCTGCGCTGGTTTGCTCTAACCCTGCGATCATCCGCAATAGGGTGGATTTACCGCATCCAGAGGGGCCAACGAAAACACAAAGTTCCCCATCTTTGATATCAAGATCAACGCCGTGAATGACCTGTGTTTCGCCGAACTTCTTGATCACGTGATTTAGTGTTACACCGCTCATCTTATCCTCTTAAAGCGTTGGGAATTGCCAATCTTTTGCCGCCTGCGCAATCTGTTCGACCGCCTCCGTTAGGGGCTGTTTCCATTCATTCAAATCATCAAAGTTGTGCCGCGACGTCGTTGTCGTGATCGACAGCGCACCGATTGGGCGGCCCTTCAAAAGAATTGCTTTTGCAATACAAATGATGCCCGTTTCATGTTCTTCACGATCATACGAAAATCCCTCTGCTTGAATTTGTGACAGTTCCGTTTTCAATGATCCAGCATCCGCATGTGTAAATTGCGTGTGCTGATAAAACGCCTGCTTTTGCAACGCCGCCTCTA
>JAAEZW010000387.1 GCA_018222665.1 Paracoccaceae bacterium | reverse complement strand
ATGATGGTTTGACCAAGCTGCAGAGCGCATCAGGGCCAATTTATCTACCCCGACTAGACGCTGACACTGGACAGTCCGTGCGCATACGTGTGTTGGCGCAGGACGTCATGTTATCCACTACGCAGCCCGCAAATATATCGGCCCTTAACGTGATCCAAGGACGCGTAAGCGCGATTAAATTTGGGAGTGGACCAGGGGCGATAGTCTCCATCGAAAGTTCAGGAAACACCATACTTGCACGCGTTACCCGCCGATCGGTGCAAGCATTGAACCTTGAAATCGGCAGTTCGTGCTTCGCGATCATAAAATCCGTTTCGGTTGCCCCAAACCAGATTGGACGCGGTTAATCCTGACGATCAGTGCGCGAATAAATCCCTTCGGGCAGAGAAATGGCCGCGGCCAAATCTTTCATCTGGGTGATCGACATCGTGACCTTTTGCATGCCATTCGTCTTTGGGTCAAACTGTTGAATTGTGATGCAGTCCTCAAACCCATTGATAACAACGTCCTCTTGTAGAAACCCGTCGCCTTCGTCCATGAGAGTGACGACAGTGCAGTCAAATTCGTGTTCGATGGTAAACATAATTCTATTTTTCCATAGCTTGCAGAAATCGTGTTCGTTTATAGTATGGTAGAAAATCCCTTTTCTACAAAGACAAACTCAAATGATTTTAAGCATATCTTCTATTCTTGCTGCATTGATCTTGGCTTCTTGTGCGCCAACGCCACAAGTTAAACAAATACCACAGGTGCAGGCACAGCCTGCCGTTATTTCTACTGGGAACGAAGATTTGACGTCGATGACAACGATACGCCGAATTGTTGCGCGGGTTGCACCCATTGGCGAACAAATATGTCGTGATACAGGGCGTGTGTCGAATTGTGATTTCAAAGTTCAGGTGGACACCAGTACGCCAGATGTTGTGAATGCCTATCAAACCCTTGAGAAAGATGGGCGTCCGTTTGTGGTTTTTTCGATAGGCTTGTTGAAGGCTGCGCGAAATACGGATGAGGTTGCCTTTGTGCTGGGGCATGAAATGGCACACCATATTGCAGGACATATTCAGCAGCGGCGCGGTTCTGCTGGATTAGGTGGCCTGATATTGGGTGGTTTAATTGCGTATTCTGGTGGATCTGTGCAGGATGTTGATAGCGCATTTGACCTTGGTGCGGCTGTGGGGTCGCGTGTTTATTCAAAAGATCACGAATTACAAGCAGACGAAATTGGGACCTTGATCACGTATTACGCAGGCTACGACCCTGTACGTGGGTCAAAATTTTTTACACGTATTCCTGATCCAGGTGATAAATTTCTGGGATCACATCCGCCCAACGCGGCCAGAATTGACCGCGTGAACCGCACGATGGCACGCGTTCGTTAGGGTTTGCGCGCGATCAAGAATAGATTGTTCGCGGGCATTTCGATCACATGCACCATTTCGAGCCAGCAATTTTCAATCAAGTCGATGATATCGAAATCGTCCTTGTATCCGATTTCGGGGTCTTGGGTTTGCAATGTCGCATGAAACTCGACATCCCCTTCGCTTGTTAAATCACCACCGCGCATAAAGGGCCCGTAGATTGCCAAAATACCATTATGGTTTAGCACCTTGGCCGCACCTTGGATGAAGGACTTTACTGTGGCATCAGGCACCAGATGTAGCAGGTTGGACAAAAATATCCCGTCGTGGCTGTTTACTGTATCTGACCAATCTGTGCGCGAAATATCCACGGTTATGGCCGAACGCAGATTGGGCAATTGGGATGCATCCTGATATGCATTAATGCTCTTGATCCGTTCGGGATCAATCTCACTCGGTTGCCATGACCAATCTGGGCGTTGCGCGGCAAAATGGGCGCAGTGCTGGCCTGTGCCGCTCGCAATTTCTAACACGTCCGCATTTTCTGGAAATACTTCGTTCAACACATCGAAAATAGGTGCCTTGTTCCGTTCTGCATAGGGCGCGAACATCCGTTCATCTGAACCATGCTCTACTGTTTCTGGCAGGTTTAAGTGATTTGTCATATCGCACCTTTGTCAAATAATTAGGGCCCCGATAATCACCGATTATCGAGGCCCCAAGATGTCTTTGCAATCCTTATTGTGGGATTGTGCCAGTTAGGCCTTCTACATAGAAGTTCATGCCCGCAAGTGTGCCATCGTCTGC
>JAAEZW010000018.1:13874-15418 GCA_018222665.1 Paracoccaceae bacterium | reverse complement strand
GCACCAGGGAATGAAGCGGGAATAAACGATGGCTGTGGACCATGTGCAGCCTTTAGTTCGGCAAGATATATTTTTTCATTCACAGACCCGAAAACCACCAATGGCCGATGCTGTTCTAGCAACTGGCGCACTTCGTGATTGTTGGTTTTCGATCCAGCCACACGGCTAACTGCAAATGCACAGGGAAATCCAAAATCATTTTCCAAATAATTTCGAATGCCGCGCGCATAAGTGTCATTTGCAACAATTGCAAAATTAGCAGTCCCAAAGAAATCTTGAGTTACCGACCGCCAAAGATCCCAAACTGGTTTAATAGTGGAATGCTTTTCTTGTTCGATGAACGGTTCAACATCTAACGATAAAAGCTCGCCTAGTTTACGCAAGAATTTAGTTGTTGATTCAACGCCAATGGGTGCTTGCAAATAGGGTTTACCCAAAACTTCACACAGCCCGCGGCCAAATTCACGATACATGCAAATATTGACGTCCGCATTCACCAGATTGCGCATTTCAGCGACATGCGCGCCCAGCGGCATCACCATGTTAATCTCGGCCCCAATCCCTTCGATCAGACGCTTAATCTCGGCCAAATCGCTGGGCATGTTGAATGTGCCGTACATCGGACCCAGGATATTCACGCGAGGTTTCGCACCCTCTTCTCGCTTTTTCTCGGGTGGCATCCGGCCTTTGGTCATGCCAAATTCTGTGAAAATCCATGTCATAGCCCGATCCGCAGACTGCCATTGATCTTCATCAATTGTACGCGGTAGGAAGCGTTGGATTGTTGTTCCCTGTGGCGTCACGCCACCACCAATCATCTCGGCAATCGAACCAGTTACAACGACAGAAGGCAAAGCAGGATCCAAGGTTTCCCATGCACGCTTCATTGCGCCCTCGGTCCCGTCACGGCCCAATTCTTCCTCGCCCAATCCAGTTGTCACAATGGGTAATTCATGTGGGGGCAGAGCATCAGTATAATGCAGCACCGATGTAACAGGCAGGTTTTCGCACCCGACAGGGCCGTCAATAACAACTTGAAGCCCCTTAACTGCGCAGAACGCATAAACGGAACCCCAATATCCACCTGCACGATCATGATCTAGAATGTGCATTAGATCATCTCCTGTGCTTTGGCGGCGCGTGCGGCCTTTTCGATTTTCTTTAGGTTCTGCGCGCGGAAATCCGGACGAAGATTGGGCGCGCCCTGCCAGATGCCAGCGGTGTCGCCTTCTCCCACGTTCTCAAAGAACGAACGCATGTTTGCCATCCGTTCACCGCCTTCGATGGCAGTGTTGATCACTTGCGCCAAACTACCAGCGCCTGCAGGCCCCATCAGCGGACGCGCAGATACAAGATTGGTAAAATAAAGCGCAGATTGGCCTTTTTCTTTTACCTCTTGCACAAGCGGCGTCGTTCCGATTGCAAGATCTGGTTTGAAAGCTTCGACAGCGGACAAATCATCCTCAAGCGATGCGCGGAACTTAATAACAGCGCCCTTTGATGCGAGCCATTCTGCATCTGCTTGGGACATTGGTGTTTTTGGG
>JAAEZW010000018.1:0-13864 GCA_018222665.1 Paracoccaceae bacterium | reverse complement strand
ATATGGAACCTCTGCCCCGCTTTCGATAAGCAAACGCGCAACTAATAATTCGCTGCCTTCGTAACCCGAAACAGTGATACGGCCATTAATTTGGTTTTGTGAAAGCGCTCCCTTGATCGCAGGCAGGAATGCGTTTTGTGCAGCTGCAATTTTATCGGCACCTACGTTAAAAGTATCCCCAATCGCCGCCAGCCAATCGGCTGTGCCGTCATATCCAACTGGCGCGCTGCCTATTGATGGACGACCAGCGGCATCAAATTCGCGGATCGTTGATGTATAAAATGGATGGATCGCCGCAACCGCGCCGCAATCCAATGCAGCGTACATTTCGCGCCATTCACGCGCAGGCAAAACCGGCCCTGCACCCAATCCCATTGGCGCCAACATTGCACCAATCATCATCGGATCTGCAGGGAACATTTCACCCAGCATTGCGACAGTTGGGCGATCTTGCTTACCGCCCTTTGGCGCCTGAACTGGGCCAGCCTCAACCTCTTGGCGGGCAAAGTTTAACATGGCGCCTGCAAGGATATCTTTCGCCTCAGCATGGGTCGGAACGCCGAAACCGGGAACATCAATCCCAATGATACGGACGCCGTTAATTTCATTCGGCAGCAACCTAAGCGGCACGCCACTTGCCGTTGGGACACATAGGTTGGTCACAACGATTGCATCGTATTGATCCGGGTCTGCCAAGTCGTGAACAGAGTCACGAATATCTTCGAAGAGCTTGCCAGTAACCAAAGATTCAGAGTCAAAGGGAACATACCCAACCGAACGGCGTGCACCGTAAAAGTGGCTTACAAAACTTAAGCCATAGACACAGCATGCGGATCCCGACAAAACTGTCGCCACGCGACGCATGCGAAGCCCAACGCGCAAGGATCCAAACGCAGGGCACATCGATTGTGGTTTGTCATGCGGGCCAACTGGATAATCGGCCGCGTATTTTTCAAGGATTTCTGCATTTTCAGTGTTTGCCAAGTTGGCGTTCTTCAACTCTTCAGAAACGCACGCACCTGCAGGTACTGTTTGATCATTCGCAGACGCGGAAACCACCTCCTCGGCGGGGTGGCCTTTTATCACATCGACCTGATCGGTGGTGTCGTATGTGACTTCCTTACTCATTTAGACCTCGTCGTAGATGACTTCTAGGGACTTTTGCGGCTTGGCATGTTTGCCGCGCATGTCCGTATCAGTTGCAGGAACCAACACGAAGTCACCGCCTGTGTCCTTGCTATCAAAGAGGTTCAGCAAACCATCTTGATCCAATGGTTTTGGGCGAATGGGAGGTGCGCCAGCGACCTCTTCTGCAAGAGCGCCAAACAAATCACCCCATGGGCCAGCGGCAGTGCCAACAATCTGATAGTTTGCAGATTTTTTGCGCAGATCATCATCCTGTGGGATTGAGGCCAGAACCGGAATATCAGCTGCTTTGGCAAAGGCTGCTGCCTCGCCCGTTCCGTCATCTTTGTTGATGACCAAGCCAGCCACGCCAACATTACCACCCAGTTTGCGGAAATATTCTACAGCGGAACAAACGTTGTTTGCCACGTAAAGCGACTGCAAATCGTTTGAACCGACCAAAATCACCTTTTGCGCCATGTCACGAGCGATGGGCAAACCAAAGCCGCCACAAACAACATCACCTAGGAAATCGAGCAGAACATAATCGAAGTCCCAATCATGGAAGCCAAGCTTTTCAAGCAGTTCAAACCCGTGGATGATACCGCGACCACCACAGCCACGACCAACCTCGGGACCGCCAAGCTCCATGGCGAAAACACCGCCGCGCTTAAAGCAGACATCGCCAATTTTAACCTCTTCACCAGCAAGCTTTTTGCGCGTGGAGGTTTCAATAATTGTTGGACAGGCCTTGCCGCCAAACAACAATGATGTGGTATCTGATTTAGGGTCGCAGCCGATCAACAAAACGCGCTTACCCATTTCCGCCATCATATGGGATAGATTGGCAAGCGTGAATGATTTCCCAATGCCACCTTTGCCATAAATCGCAATGATTTGGGTTTTTTTGGTGGGTTCGCCACTTGTTTGTTCTGCCTGAATATCAGCCAAATCCATGCTGGCTTCATCACGCAGCCTTGCGGAATAATCCTTTAGGTTTGGAACTTCGTCTTTCAATTTAATGCCTCCCAATCAAGGACCATTTTGTAACAAGTGGGGTCTTCAAACGCCTGAACGTACGCCCGCTTGGCATCCGCCGCTTTCGCGCGATGGGTCACCAAACCATCCAAAGACAAGATGCCTTCATCAATCAGCGCATTGATCGCTGTCATGTCATCCGCGCTCCACTCCGCCGCGATGCGGAATTTCATTTCGCGCATAAACGCATGGGGGAACGCAAAATTGATGCGCTCTGAATAAAATCCAGCCAACACGATTTCAGCACCGCGACCACAGCGTTGAATCCATTGATCAAGTAAATCAGTGCAGCCCGATGCATCGTAAATCGATTGATAATCTCTCTTGGTATCTTGATCAGGGTGGATCACTTGATACCCTTGTGCGCCCGGCATCCGATTTCTATCAACTTCCCATACAGTGGGGGGCTTTCCACCTGCGACAACCGTTAAACGCGCCAGCAACCGTCCCAGCACACCGTGACCTATGATTAATTCGGGCAAACGCGCATAAAATCCTGCCAACGCATGTCGCGCAGTCGCCGCCAAGGCGAACAATGTTCCACTATCCCCCAATGCTGGGTCTATTGTGCGGACGCGATCTGCGGGAGTGACCAAGTAACTGGCGCTGCCCCCGAATAAGCCTTTGGCTTCTCGAAATCCGCTGGAACCCGGAACAAAAACAAAATCGCCAACCTTGTGGCCTGTGCCCGCTGTCGCATCAACCACTTCACCAACGGCTTCATAGCCTGGTACCAAAGGATAGGCCAAACCAGGAAACGGTGGCATCGCACCAGACCAAAGCAATTTCTCAGTACCCGTTGAGATACCAGAATGCTGAACGCGCACCACAACATCACCAGCCTCTGGATCTTTTAATCCTATCTCAGCCAATGATAGTTTTTTGGCACCTTCGATAAGAACAGCTGACGCGTGCATAATGATTCCTCGTTCCCGTTGGTCGGTTTTCGGGTGACTCTAAGTGTTATATTAACTTGACAGAACAAACTGTCAATTTTTTTAGACATATGTCAGTGTCATTTTTTCCAACACTCGATCACTTGCGTCACGTACGGGCGCTTTGACCGATGGATTTTTGGGTTAGAAAATCCAATTTTCTTCATAATTTCAGTTATTTCTATGGCTGATCGGGTCTTACCCGTATTCATCGCCATAGTGTAAATCGCAAAATACGTATCGCCCCAACGATTTGGAGAGTTTTGCCCTAACATAGGTTCCGAAACAATCAATCTGCCATTTTCAGGCAGCGCGTTGTAAACCTTAGTTAACAGTTTGGTGATCGAGTCGTCGGAATGGTCATAGAGGACACGGATCAGTGAAATGACATCAAAACCACTTGGCAAATCATCATCAAAAAATGACCCCGGAATAAAGTTATGCGCTCCTGAACCATTATTTGAACCAGGCAAATCAAAGACTGTTGCACGAATAGAAATCTGTCGCCGCAGCAGTTCGGAAATAAACGCACCACTACCACCACCAACATCCAACCAATAGCCATTTTTGGGCAGGGTGATCGCGTCCAACGTATCCTGTGCAACCATGCGCTGCGATTTAGTCATAAGATCAGTGTATCGTGAAACATCCGCAGCATTTAAGCCATCTTTTGCGCCAAAAACATAAGGCCAAAAATGTGCAAGTTGTCGTTCTGACTGCCCACTTAAGAACGCAACAGGGTCCTGTAAATCAGAGTACAAAACAGAATGATGATCGATCAGTTCGGATATCCCAGGCAAAGTCAGGATCAGAATTCCACGACGCGCGATTGAGACCTGATCCTTTCGAACGACGACAAGGCCAAGCGCCTGCCCAGCACCACACAAAACCCGCGCAGCCTCGGCATCAATCCCGATGAGCGACGCTAGTTGAGTCATGGATTTGGGACGATCACGTAACTTATCCAACGCACCCGTTCGCACAAATGCGAGCAAGATTTGCGTGTCAACAAATCCGCTCATCAATTGGAAAATGGCCTCGCCTTCTTTTCGTGATATGCGTGACAATAGCGGGAGACGCGCAGAGATATCCTGGACCCATTCATTTGCATAGAACTGGCTCTTCTTTTGATAACACCAATCTCGGAAACGCATGGGACGTTTTGTATATATCTCTTGTTTGGTCATTGATCATAAATGCGTTGCCTGGCGATCAACGGACATGAGGCGGCTTGATTGTAACTGCACCATTTTTGCAAGCTCTGCTTCGCCGGGACAGGACGGGATTGAGGCAATGGCCCCACCAAGGATGTCGTTCAACAATTGCTTAGCCCCATCGACCCCATATTCAGTGACCGCGCTTGGCCGATCATTTTTGACATCTTGACCCGCAGGCTTGCCCATATCCTGATCGGCACCGACAACATCCATCAGATCATCCGCGATTTGAAATGCCTGACCAATACGTGCGCCCAGCTCTTGCCAAGGATCTGGATCATGTCCAGCGGCGATCGCACCCATTTGCGTGGCGGCAATAAACAATGCGCCCGTTTTTGACAGGTGATAGGATTTCAGATCAATGGTGGCCTCGTCCTCCCAGGCCTGGCCGGCACAAATCCCATTTGGAAAACCCGTGTATTTCGCCAATTGCGAAACCAAGTTACAGGCACGACGCGCGTCTATATCACCCTGCGATGCAAGCGTTGTAAACGCGCCAACGATCAGACTGTCACCTGCGAGGACCGCGGTTGTTTCTAAAAATTGTCGATGCACTGTCGGCTTACCCCGACGTATGGATGCATTGTCAAAACAGGGCAAATCATCGTGGACCAAACTCGCGCAATGTATGAACTCTAGCGCTGCTGCTGCGGCATCTGTCATAGTTGGTTGATCATCGCCACACGCCATGGCGACAGATGTCAAAATAACAGGGCGAATGCGGGCGCCACCAGGGAACACAGAATACTCAATCGCTTTATGCAGACCTGTTGGTGCGGGACCCTGAACGGAGGCGCTGCATATATGCCTTTGAATTGCAGCTTCAATTCTATCATTCAGCATGCACGCACCTCCTAAGTGACCAATATATTTAACACTTGTGTAAATTATACTGGACATATTTATGGGAACGAGTCAACAATCCTGTCATGGCGCATGTACAAAACTTATCAAAACATAGTCAGAAAATTGTTGTTGTCGGTGCAGGAATAGGTGGTCTTGCCGCGGCGCTTAGGCTGTCAACGCTGGGCCACAAAGTACGGGTAATCGAGGCCGCGCCGACCCCAGGAGGCAAAATCAGAACACTTACAGGTGCAAATAACGCAATCGACCTGGGGCCGACTGTTCTTACGTTACTACCTGTTTTTGAACGCCTTTTTTCAGATGTAGGTGAAAACTTACATGATCATATTTCTGTAACACAACAACATATCTTGGCGCGCCATTGGTGGCGGGACGGAACTTGCGTGGATCTGGATGCAAATTTCGAAACATCACACGATAACATCAGAAATGCATTTGGAGAAAAATCCGCTATTGAGTTCAGGTCATATTATTCTGACACTTCAGTATTGTTTGACTGTTTTGACGAACCCGTCATGCAAAACGCCAATCCCAATCTGCCTGCAATGATGCTAGCGGTCATGAAACGACCAAGTGTCATTGGTAAAATGCGACCAGTGTCCACGCTTGAACATGGTCTTGCAAAACAGTTTTCAGACACTCGATTGCAACAACTGTTTGGAAGATACGCGACATATGTCGGGGGTATGCCCCAAACCGCGCCTGCGCTCCTTTCTCTTATTTGGCAAGCCGAGGCAAAAGGCGTCTGGACGATCAATGGCGGAATGCACAAACTCGCACGCGTCATCGAAACACTCTGTATCGAACGTGGGGTTGAATTCACCTATAACTGCCGCGTTAAGTCGATCAAAAAACGGGAAAAAATTGCCACCAAGCTGATCTTAGACACAGATGAAGCAATCGATTTTGATTCAGTCGTGTTTAACGGGGACCCCCGCGCAATTGCATTAGGCCATCTGGGCCATGATGTGCAAAACACCGTTCCCAACATCGCACATGAAGAACGCAGCCTATCTGCCTATGTTTGGGGATTTGATGCGAAATGTAGCGGACCCGATCTGGTTCATCACAATGTTTTCTTTGCCGACACTCCAAATTCCGAATTTCGGGATATTGCACAGGGTCACATGCCAAACGATCCAACGATTTATGTTTGCGCACAAGATCGGGGGAAATCATTTGCGCCGCCAAAGATTGAAAATTTTGAACTGATCTTAAATGCGCCCCCCCTTACTCAACGAAAGCCAGAACATGAGGATTTTGAAAGATGCAACGAAATCACATTCCAGAGACTGGAACAATTTGGCCTTTCTTTTCAAGGAAAACGCGCACGACAACATCTAACGATGCCACAGGACTTCGAGGCTCTTTTTCCAGCGTCGGAAGGGTCACTTTACGGGCAGAGCCCAAAAGGAATGATGGCAACCCTGAAACGCCCGAAATGCACAACCAAATTGAACAACCTCTTTCTGGTCGGCGGCGGGGTGCATCCGGGGGCGGGCATTCCGATGGCCACTCTCTGCGCCGAGCTCGCGGTCGCGGAGATGACAAGGCGCCAAATTTCAACTTAGATGTTCCACCCAATGGGTACGCATGGTGGTATGTTGACGGTGTTGACCCAACATCAGGCCGCGCAATCTCGATCATTGCGTTTATCGGATCTGTTTTTTCACCTTGGTACAAGTGGTCAGGACGGCGGGAACCACAAAACAACGTCTGTATAAACGTGGCCACTTATGGTCCTGGCGGGCGCTTCACAATGACGGACCGTGGGCGAAGTGCTCTGCGTCAAAGCGAACATTCCTTTACTGTAGGCCCATCGTCCTTAGTTTGGGATCCAACCGAACAAACCCTAACGATAAACGTGAATGAAATTAGCAGCCCACCGGTTATTTCGCGCGTGCGTGGCAAAATCACCTTGCGGCCAAAATCGATCACAAATGTTGAATTGCCTCTGACACCCTCAGGAACACATATCTGGCGCCCCTTTGCCCCAACAGCAGACATTGATGTAGACCTAGAGGCCAAAGGTTGGCAATGGAGTGGGCATGGGTATTTTGACGCGAATTTTGGAACCCGAGCACTTGAACAGGATTTCAATTATTGGACATGGGGTCGTTACCCAATATCTACAGGGACGCAGTGTTTTTATGATTTAGAGTTGCGCAATGGTGAAACCGCCATGCACGCCGTTGATTTTAATCTAGCAGGTGAGGCAACCGAAATTTCAACTGCGCCACCTATTAAAAGATTTCGCAATAGCCTATGGGCCGTGCGCCGCGAAACCAGATGTGATGATAACGCCCAACCAAAACAGGTTCAAAACCTATTAGATGCGCCATTTTATAATCGCTCGGTTGTTGAAACACATCTGAATGGCGAAAAAAGTACTGGCGTTTTTGAGGCGCTGGACCTACACAGATTTCGCAATCAAATCATAACCGCCATGCTGGCCGTTCGTGTGCCACGCCGACCAGGTTGGACATTCAAAGATTAGGTCAAATCAGGGTTTAGGCGACACACAGCGCGGTTCAACAGTGCCGCGACACTAACCCACAACAGATAGGGTACAAACGCAAGCCCTGCGATCCATGAATAGTGCCAGAACACAATGACACACACTGCGACTGCCGCCCAAAGTCCGAAAATGCAATAAAGCGCCAGTTTGGTTTTTTTCAACCCGAAGAACACTGGAGTCCACAGAGCGTTCAATGCGATCTGCAATGACCAAAGCGCCAGCGCTGTTCCAGCTCCATCAATCTGCGACAGCAATGCACCAGCATAGGCCATTAAAACGTAAAGCGTCATCCAAGCGACAGGAAACATCCAGTTTGGCGGTGTCCAGCGCGGTTTCTGCAAGTTTTTATACCAATCACCAGGCGGAAACAATCCACCCGTCGATCCAGCCACAAAACACGCTGCCAGATATATCGCGAAATCAACCCACATTCTGTAGCCCCTTAAACTACGAAACGAGATTACGCACCAATGTTGGATTTATCGTGTTCATGCAATTGCTCCATCACGGAAACAAATCGCTCACTCCATCCCAATTTTGTGCGCTTCTCTATGCCCGCAGCACGTACCAAGAATTCCGTCTGCGGTAAAGGTGCAGCATAAACGGTTGCTGGCGTTGGCATAAAGATACTTACCATGGAATGTGTCGCAGACAGCCCAAGTAAACGTAGTTTCGTGGCCTTAGTGGTCCGCGCGCGGGCAGAGATATTATCAAATCCATTTGCACGAACACTATTGCCGATGGCAGCATATATGTGACGTGCCGCAAACATTGCGGGTCGCACCATTGGCGGCAAACAGGCAATGCCTGCTTCTGAACGATGATACAACTCATCAGCACGTGCCAAAAGTTGACGCGTCATAAGCGCGATTTCAGGCCGAAATGTTGGATCAGACAAGAAATCATATGGCGAAATACCAGCTGAATCAAACCACTCAAGCGGAAGGTATAAACGCCCCTCCCGCGCATCCTCGCCGACATCGCGCGAAATGTTCGTCAATTGCATGGCTACACCCAAATCACAGGCCCGCGCCAGAACGCTTGGGTCGCGCGCGCGCATAATAACGCACATCATCACACCCACAGCTGACGCAACACGCGCTGAATACGCAACCAGATCGTCAAATGTTTCATATTTTTTGCCCATTGCGTCCCAAACCAAACCTTCGATCAATGCCTCGGGCAAAGCGCGGGGCACTTCGAATTCCTCGACCATTTGGGCAAATGCACGGTCCATGGGTCGATTACGCGGGGTTCCTGAATAAACCTGATCCAAGCGATGCACCAAATCTTTGACGGATGCCGATTTATCCGTTTTCAGATCAACTTCGTCATCAGCCAACCGACAAAATGCATAAAGTGCCAGACACGGATCGCGCACAGCCTTTGGCAACAACAGAGAGGCCGCATGAAACGATAGGGAGCCATGCCGAATTGCCTCTTCGCAATACTTCATATCGCTTTCATATGTGGCGCTCATGTACAAACTTTCTCAACAGCGTCAGGGACAAGTTGGTTTAAGACCTCTGATGAGGTGACCACACTTGGGATACCCGCACCTGGATGTGTGCCAGCGCCAACCAAGTAAAGATTTTCGAAATCTTCACTTATGTTGTGCGGCCGAAACCACGCTGATTGAAATATTCTGGGTTCTAATGAAAATCCTGCACCATAGGGGCTTAAATACCGCGATTTAAAATCATCAGGGGTTAATACGTGTTCTGCCGCAATTTTTTCGGAGAACCCAGGCATAACCTGCTCAAGCACTTTGCGCATTTTTTCCGTGTAAACGGCAGTTTCTTGACGCCAATCCACTGCATCCGCTGCCTTTAAATTTGGGACGGGTGAAAGCGCATAAAAACAATCGTCACCCTTGGGCGCAACAGACGGGTCCGAGACCGATGGGCGGTGCAAATAAATCGACATATCATCAGCCAACAAACGTCGATCAAAGATATCTTTTAACAATCCTCGATATCGTGGTCCGTTTAATATCGTGTGATGACCCACATCTGACCATTCATTTGACGTATCCTTGGTACCAAAATACCAAACGAACAAACCCATTGACCATTTTGAACTTTGCAAACGGCTTTTGTTCCACCGCTTTTTCGAATGTTGACGCAGCATATGATCGTAGGTTTGACCTGGATCCGCATTCGAAACGACAATATCTGCGTTGATCTCGCGTCCCGTTTCTAGGCGAACACCCGTGACACGATTTCCTTTTGTCAGGATTTGATCAACCGTTGTTTCGGGGATGATTTGGCCACCCTGATCAATAACAACGCGTCCCATTGCATCCGCCAATTCTTGGACCCCTCCTTGAACATAATGCACGCCAAATTCTTTTTCCAAATGGCTGACCAGAATGTACATCGAGGTCACGTGCCGCGGATCACCGCCAATGAACAACGGGTGAAACGAAAGCGCCATGCGAAAGCGCGGATCTTTTACGCGTTTTGCAGCATGTTGATAAACAGATTGATCGGCGCGCAAAGCGACAAAGCCAGGCAATTCCTTGACCAAGTCCCACAGTTTATTCAGCGGCCGACGCCCCAACCCTTCAAATCCAAATGTGTAACGCTTTTCACAATCTTTCAGAAATCGTTGATAGCCTGCAAAATCAGAGGGGAAAATCCGACGGACCTCTGCATCCATGTCCTTTTGTGAATCTCTAATTTGGAATTTGGATCCATCTTGCCAACGAATTTCATAATAGGGGTCAACTGGCGTAATATTCACGTCGGCATCAAAATCGCGCCCACAATCTGACCACAAACGCCGAAATACATCAGGAACCGTCAGGATTGTGGGACCCAAATCAAAGCGATAACCGCTTTTTGCAATCGACGATCCACGTCCACCCAATCTGTCCAGGCGATCAATGATTGTAACGCGATAGCCTTTTGCACCAAGGCGCATCGCTGCGGATAGCCCGCCTAAACCCGCCCCAATCACGATGGCTTTGGGGGCGTTCCGAGGAACAACTGGAATCACTAATTTTGGCTCGGGTGCTGTCATTTAATTTAAACACTACATGTGTCTAATTTAATTTACAACAGTCCCGTTTTGTGTTTCACTAAAAACACCTGACGATCTGGTGCCAAGAATACAATGGTAACACTAAGCCTCTTTCGATTTGAAAAGCCCCACCATAAGCTGTGGGCCTTTGTGATGATGGGTCTTGCAAGGCCTCTCCTGCACTTAATGCCAAACCTTATCTTTTGGAAATTATTGGGGTCTGGAACGGGTGAGGGATTTACCCCAAAACCAAATTGGGGCGTTTACGCGATTTTATGTGTCTGGCAGGAACCTACAAATATCGAAAAAACGCTGAAAGAATCGCGAGTCTTCCGCCGGTATCGTAAAATGGCGGCCGAGAGTGTGACGATACATCTGGACCCCTGCGCGACGCGCGGAAAATGGTCGGGTCAAACGCCTTTTCGCGTCAAAAGCAAACGCGACACTGGGCCTGTCGCTGTGCTGACGCGGGCAACGTTGCGCTGGAATGCAATGTTACAATTTTGGAAGCAATCCCCAGCAATCAGCACCAAAATCGGAATGAACGAGGACGTATTGTTCAAAATTGGTCTTGGCGAAGTACCACTGCGACAACAGCTCACCTTTTCGATTTGGCCAGACATAAAGCAGATGAGCGAATTTGCACATCAATCAGACCCCCATCGGAGCGCAATTCAAAAAGTGCGCCAAGGAGACTGGTTCAAAGAAGAGCTATACGCGCGTTTTAACATCACTGCGATTGATGGTCATTGGTCGGCATTTGGCACAATCCGCAAGAAAGAAGAGACAAATGAATAGTGCATTTCCTTTTTCAGCAATTGTTGGCCAAGATGACATGAAACTGGCCCTCACCCTCACCGCGATTGATCCAAAGATTGGCGGTGTTCTGGCGTTTGGCGATCGCGGAACTGGCAAATCCACAGCGATCCGCGCACTTGCTGATTTGTTGCCGAATGTTGACGTTGTTAAAGGCTGTCCCGTGAACTCTGAACGGATGGATCAGGTGCCAGATTGGGTCAAAACGGCCCAGTCAACGGTCATTTCCATTAATACACCAGTGGTTGATCTACCCTTGGGCGTAAGTGCGGATCGGGTCACTGGAGCGCTCGATATCGAACGTGCGCTGGTTGATGGCGTTAAAGAGTTCCAACCCGGCCTATTGGCCAAGGCAAATCGCGGTTATTTATACATTGATGAAGTCAACCTTTTAGAAGATCACATCGTCGATCTGCTACTCGACGTTGCGCAATCGGGCATCAACACGGTTGAGAAAGAGGGCCTATCAATAACGCACCCATCGCGCTTCATATTGATTGGATCGGGCAACCCCGAGGAAGGCGAACTGCGCCCCCAGCTTTTGGACCGCTTCGGGCTTTCGGTAGAAGTGCGGACACCACAAACGATCATGGATCGCGTAGATGTTATCAAGCGGCGCGACGAATTCGACCGCGATCCCGAAGTATATTGTGACAAGTGGGCCGCAGAAAACGCCAAAGTTCGCAACATCATCTTAGAAGGTCGTGAACGATTGGGCAGCGTCAAGATGAGTGATCAGATGCTGGAAATCTGTGCCGAAATTTGTGTTGCAATGGGTAGTGATGGGTTACGCGGAGAATTAACTCTGCTTAAAACAGCCCGTGCCTTTGCAGCGCTGCAGGGCGATTTGATGGTCCATAATGATCATATCAAACGTATTGCACCCATGGCGCTTAGCCATCGACTACGCCGCGATCCTTTGGATGATACTGGATCAACTGTCCGCGTTGAACGAACAATAGATGCTGTTTTGGGGTGATATGTCTGATCAAAAGACATATCTCGCCAATTTGGCCCTTCACCTTTGCCAGATGGATCCAAAAACATTCGGTGGCATTGTGTTCAAAACAGGCGCAGGCGCACATATGGCTAGGGTACGCGCCGCCCTAAGCCACTCAGAGTTAGGCGTAAAAACCATAAATCCCAGTATGGGCATATCGGATCTGATTGGCGGCATCGACCCGATTGAAAGCCTTACTGCTGGAAAACTTATCCATAAATCAGGGGTCTTGGCGCGCTCTGGTTGGAACGTTTTGGTTATGGCCGAACGCCTACCTCGACAATCTGCGGCATTAATTGCTCAGCATATGGATAAAAATCACGCTGATCCATTTTGTATCTTTGACGAAAATGAGCCAAACGAAGAAAATCAGCTAAGCGTCCTTAGCGAACGCATGGCGTTTTTCTTTGATCTAAATGATCTGCGCCATAATGAATTTTTAGTCGATATTGCCCCCATATCATCATTTGAAAAAGCGATCCCAGAACTTTCGGCCGTTCAACAAACCATGATTGTTTCTGTCGCGTTGCAATTTGGTATATTTTCCTTGCGGCCCGTCGCGATGGTTCAGCGCGCCGCACAATATTTGTGCCTGCTGGATGGACGAGACACGGTTTTACAAGACGACATCGATACGGCAGCGCAACTTATCTATACGCATCGGGCTACCAGCATACCTGCAGAAGATGACCAGGCAGAGCCACAAAACGAACCCACCGAGCCGAATGACCCCAACGACCCGAGTGCACAAAACGACACCCTAGAATTAACAGAAGACTTGGTCATTGATGCGGTCAAAGCCAATTTGCCGAAAAATCTCCTAAATCAGATCGCAGCGAAAAACAGTGCCAAGGTGAAATCAAATGGGGACGGCTTTGGACTTACCAAACAATCTGCACTTCGCGGACGCCCTCTTCCTGCGCTCATCGGTCGGCCAAATGATCAAGCACGGATCGATATTTTATCAAGTTTACGTACCGCTGCGCCCTGGCAAAAGCTGCGCAGATCGCAGTCGTCGAGTGACGCGCGCATTATCATTTTCCCAAGTGACCTGCACATTCAACGGTTCCAAAATCGGTCTGAACGTGTCGTTATATTCTCTGTTGACGCATCTGGTTCTGCTGCAATGAACCGTTTAGGAGAGGCCAAGGGCGCCGTTGAATTAATGTTGGCCCAAGCGTATTCAAAACGCGATTATGTGGCTTTGATCGGCTTCCGTGATGGACGTGCGGATATTTTACTTCCTCCAACAAGGTCACTTGTGCAGGCGAAAAAAAATCTGGCCGCACTTGCCGCAGGTGGTGGAACTCCGCTGGCAATGGGAATG
>JAAEZW010000386.1 GCA_018222665.1 Paracoccaceae bacterium | reverse complement strand
TGGTCCAAGATCAGAGGTGGTGCGTTTCCCAACGATCCCCCCCGAAATTTCCGCCAGCTCCATCGACGATCCGCCAATATCGCAGACCAAACCATAGGATCCGGGCCAGCCCAACAACACACCTTGGGCAGAGAGGCGGGCCTCTTCCTCGCCATTGACGATTGTGATGTGTTGACCTGTCTGGTTCAAAACATCGAGACAGAATTCCTCGCCGTCTTCGGCGTCCCGCACCGCGGCGGTTGCGACGGCGGTTAATTTTGGAACCTTCATTGCGCGCGCCATTTGCACAAATCGTGCAATTGCGGCCAATGCGCGTCTGCGCCCCTCTGGGTTTAGGATACCTTTTTCTGACAGGCCCGCACCCAATTCACACATAACCTTTTCGTTGTAAAAATAGGCAGGTGAACGCGCAGCCCCATCAAAAACCACCATCCGAACGGAGTTTGATCCGACATCAATCACACCCACTTTGGACAATTCTGCATGGGGATCAGAACGATAGATAGACCCATCAAATGGGGTCCATCGGCGGGATGCTTGATGCGGGCGTGAGGACATCTGCAGCGCTTTCGTTTTTTCTTGGTTTTAAAACATGCAAATGGCGTGATGCAACACTTAAGCCGTGATCAGATCGTCAATTATGGATGCGACAAAACTGCGCGTGATCGCGCGTTTGCGCGACAGGGCCGCGCGATCAATATGATCCACTGCATTTTGCGCTGCATCATAGGACCGCTCTAACCGCAGTAACAAATAGGGGAATACGTCAGGGGGCGGGAATAACTGACGATCTGCGAATAATTTGGCAAGCAGTGCCTGAAACAACATATCATCAGGCGGGTCCAAACGCGCCGTGCGTGTTCCATTCAGGCGGGACGCCAAATCCGGCAGTGCGCAGGTCCATGTGGCCACATCGCCGGTTCCTGTCATCAACAATGCATTGCCATTGGCCAAACACAGGTTGTGAATATGAAACAGTGTCGCTTCGCGTGATGCGTCACCCAACAGTGTTGGGATATCATCAATCACCAAATCATGTGCTGCGTATTCTTCGACCGATTGGTCGGTTATATCGGTGGCCGCAATGACGCGGGTGCCGCGTTGATTGGCCCAGACATTGGCCAAATGCGTTTTCCCCGATCCTTTCGGCCCAACAAGCAGATGTTTGTTTTGCGGCCAATTTTCGCAATCTTCGATCATAGCAAGCGCCAAGGCATTGCTATTGGCGATGAAAAAATCACCACGCTCCAACGCGGGGCGCGTTGGCAAATCAAAGGTCAATTGCTCGGACATAGATGCCTCTTATTCTTTTCCGCTAAGCCCGCGGTAAAGTCGGCTGTCTAGATACTGTGCTGTGACAAAGCGCGCAAGTACCCCAAGCGTCGCGGCCAGTGGAACGGCAATCAACATGCCGATAAATCCAAAGAGCGCGCCAAAAACACTAAGCGCCAGCAAAAGCCAAACGGGGTGTAACCCAACAGAGCTGCCGACAAGTTTCGGGGTCAAGTAATTCCCCTCAATCATTTGACCTGCGAAAAAGATGCCTGCCACAATCGCAAGGGATGACCAATCCCCCCAAAATTGAAACAGCCCCAGCCCAAGGGCCAAGGCCCCACCAACCAAGGCGCCCACATAGGGAATGAATGTGACCAGACCCGCAACCAAGCCAACGACGAGGCCAAAGTTCAACCCAACCGCCATCAATGCGACGGCGTAATAAATCCCAAGGATTAAACAAACGCTTCCCATTCCGCGCACAAAGGCAGATAGGGTTGCATCAATATCACCTGCAAGGCGGCGCACCACAGGGGCATGATCGCGTGGGATCAGATCATTGATACGTGCAATCATATTGTCCCAGTCCAGCAATAGATAAACCGCAACAATTGGCGCAATGACGAACAGCATGGCGATGTTTACGATGGACCCTGCCGATGTCATCAAGGCCCCAAACAATTGCGATCCAAAGTTTTGGAAAAATGCCGCTGCACGATCGCCAATAAATTCCCCCAAGTTCCGCAGGGCCTCAACCAGATCAAACTGTGCGGCCAAACGCGTAGGCAGGATTGAACGGATCGAACTTTCAATGGATGCGACACGCTCTGCATCGATGGTCAGGTTTAAGAGGCCTTGGATTTGGTTTGACAGGACCACAATCGCCAATAAGACGGCAGGCAGGATGATTAACAGCAATCCGATAA
>JAAEZW010000385.1 GCA_018222665.1 Paracoccaceae bacterium | reverse complement strand
GCTCAAGACACGGTACCAATGATGTGTCAACAATCATTAAAATTGCACAAACTGAGGGATTACTAAATTCCAACGCAGAAATGACAGATATAGGCCAAAGCTATGTGACCGCCAACCGGCATCGCGTTGAAGTGCTGAAACACGATACGATTGTGTATCCCCTTTAAATACCAATACTCAGGTTCGCAATGATAGAAACAGCATATGGTCTAAACCACGCATTTACAGCACCACATCGCATAGCTACAAAAGTTGGCAGCGACATCTTGGACAACGGCGGCACTGCCATTGAGGCAATGGTTGCCGCCGCCGCTACAATTGCTGTCGTATATCCACACATGAATGGAATTGGTGGGGATGGCTTTTGGCTCATACACAAGCCAGGATCGAGCCCAATCTCGATAGCTGCATGCGGGCGTGCTGGAAGTCTTGCCACTCCGACATTCTATAAAAATCATGGATTTAATCATATACCTGCAAGGGGCCCATTGGCAGCACTCACCGTACCTGGGACAATCGATGGTTGGCGTCTGGCGCTTGAACAATCACAACAAAACTTTTCACTCGCAGAATTGTTGGCGCCGGCTGTTGCACTTGCCAAAAATGGAATTGCGGTAACTAAAAACCAATCAATTACAACAGGTGAGAAATTAAACACCTTGGAAGATGTGTACGGTTTTTCGAATATTTTTCTTTCCAATGGTCGCGTGCCACAACAAGGTGAGCAGATGGTTCAATCAGCACTTGGCAATACGCTAGAAGCAATTGGATTGTATGGTACAAACTTCTTTTACAAAGGCGATATTGCTGAAATACATGCGTCTTTCTTAAAAGACCACGGTAGTCCCATTACACTCCAGGATATACAGAGCCAAAAGGCAGAGATTCTAAAACCTTTATCTATCCAAACTTCTAACGGGAAGCTGTTCAACTTGGCACCACCCACACAAGGGATGTCCTCCCTCGGAATTTTAGGCATATTCGATCGCCTCAATGTTAAACAACCAGAAACCTTTGAACATATTCACGGATTAATTGAAGCTACCAAGCGCGCATTTATTATTCGTAACGCCAAATTGGGAGATCCAGCCCATATGGAATATCCTCCCGAACATTATCTCACGGACCAATATCTAACTAACGAAGCAGCGAAAATAGATTTTTCTACTGCGCTCTCATGGCCATATGAACCAAAGGACGGTGATACGATTTGGATGGGGGCAACCGATAAAGACGGCATTTCAGTCAGTTTTATACAATCGGTCTTCTGGGAATTCGGTTCCGGACTAACCTGTGAGGACACTGGAGTATTTTTCCAAAACCGTGGTGCAGGTTTTTCGTTAGACCCAGGCCCCAACCAATTAGCACCAGGTAAAAAACCATTCCACACGCTCAATCCTGCAATGGCGCTTTTGAATGACGGGCGCGTTCTTTCTTATGGTACCATGGGCGGCGAGGGACAACCTCAAACACAATCTGCACTATACACCCGTTATGTTCAATTCGGCAGTTCATTACAGCAGGCTATCACAATGCCTCGATGGCTTTTGGGCAAAACCTGGGGTGATGCAACGACCACCCTAAAATTTGAGGAAAATTTTGACAAAAAAATCATCGATCTCATGCGGGGAGTTGGCCATGAAGTAGAACTAGTTCCATCATTCAGTAGTATAATGGGACACGCTGGAGCCGTAGTTCGGCATAAAAACGGAATAGTTGAAAGTGCAAATGATCCACGCTCAGATGGGTGGGCGTACGCACGTTAATCCTTATATTTGTAGGTATTAGGTTAGCTAACTGAGTGAAACTCACCGTCCAAGATTAACATGGTATCATCTCGCAAGTGTCGTACGCCAATCCCCTTACCAAATTACATATCTCACAACACCGACAAGTCTACCAAAGTGTGTTTTTGATAATAGGATGTTCTACAACGAACTGTGTTCTTTCACTTGGTTGTAGACAAAGTTTTAGACCCCGGAATCCCATCAGATAAACACAGCAAAAAGTGTGTGTTTGGTGTGTTTTTGAATCGCACACGCATAGCGTTAGTGCGCGAAAATTAAGTTACTGATATTGCTATAAAAAGTGGTGCTCGGGGGCGGAATCGAACCACCGACACGAGGATTTTCAATAGAGATGGGAATAAATAGTTATATTAATACAATAAGTTGCATGTCTCTTAAATTGGTGTGCGCAAAAGTGTGTTTTTG
>JAAEZW010000384.1 GCA_018222665.1 Paracoccaceae bacterium | reverse complement strand
CAGGTTTATCTTCGCGATCATCCATAGCAACGGCGCGGACAAAGGCCACCGAACGGGTGCGATTATAACAGGTCGCAACGGCGCGAATACGCTGTCCCGGCGATGCAGGGCGCATGTAATCCACACGCAGATCAATCGTTGCTGTCGCCCCATTGTGATCAGGATGCGAAATCACTGCGGCCCCCCCACAGGTATCGAGCAATGCAAAAACCGCACCCCCATGAATAACTCCCGTTGCGGGATCACCGATAAAACGTTCATCGTAATCCATGGACATATGTGCCTCTCCATCGCCAACGAAATCAATTTTCATACCCAGCGCATGCGAATGTGGGATGGCATCAATAAAGCTTTGCGCAATTGCACGATTATCTTTTGTCATTTTGTCTTCCAAATCAGTCGCCCCACTATGGTCGGGATTTTTGAAAAACCGCAAGGGCGATGGTTGCCCTTTTCCTATCTTGCCCCTACCTTAGCCCAAGAAAGTCGAGGCGAAGATGAGCGAAGTTCGGTTAAGTTTCAAAGAAATGTGTGCCAAGTTTGATGTAACACCGCGCACATTGCGGTACTACGAATATATCGAACTGTTGTCCCCTGATCGTGAAGGACGTTCACGCTTTTACGGGCCGCGCGAATTGGCGCGCATGACATTGATCCTGCGCGGTCGTAAGTTTGGCTTTCAGCTTGAGGAACTGCGTCAGTGGCTGTTGATTTATGATCAAGACGGCACCAAAGCGCAGATGAATGTGTTTTTGGACATGGCAGATCGCAAGCTCGCTGAACTGCGGGACCAGCAGGTTCAATTGTCACAAACGATTGAAGAATTAGAGCAGCTACGCCAAACGACCGATAAGCTTATTTCGAGCTAAGTTGACGCAACGTTTAGTTTACGTCAACGTTAACTTTGTGAATTTTTGCGTTATATTCTGATTATCCCCAGTGGGAGAATCGGAGGTAATTATGCAAAATGACCAGATGACGATCCGCGAAATGTGCGATCTTTTTGATGTCACACCGCGTACTTTGCGGTTTTACGAAGCCAAAGAATTAATCGCGCCCATCCGCGAAGGACAGAAACGTTTGTACACCAAACGGGACCGCGCGCGGTTGAAATTGATCCTGCGTGGTAAGAAATTCGGCTTCTCTCTTGAGGAAATCCGTCAGCTTTTGGAAATGTATTACATGCGGGACCAGCAGCAGACGCAAATGACAAAAACATATGAGTTGGCGCAAGTTCGTTTGCAGGAATTAAAGCGTCAGCGCGAAGAATTAGACCAAACAATCGAAGAATTAGAAGAGCAACTTCGCTGGGGTGCCGATTTGATCAAAGGCATGAACATCTCGGCAAAAGCAGCAGAATAGAGGTTATTAATGCCACACTACATCGCACCCACCAAGGACATGCAATACGTATTAAATGACGTCCTTGATGTTAAAAATTCGTCTATTCCTGGGTATTCGGATTTGGACGCCGATTTTCTATCCGCCATTTTGGAAGAAGCGGGCAAAATCACATCACAGGTTTTGGCCCCACTGAATGCCGTAGGCGATCAAGAGGGATGTCATTTCGAAAATGGCGTGATCCGCACCCCCGCAGGTTTCAAAGACGCCTTTGAACAAGTGAAAGAAGGCGGCTGGACAGGCATCGACTGTGATCCTGAATTCGGGGGTCAGGGCCTGCCCTATTTGGTTGGAACGGCCGTAGGCGAAATGTTTGCAAGCTCTAACATGGCCTTTGGCATGTATCAGGGCCTGACGCATGGTGCCTACTCTGCCATCTACGCCCATGGCACAGAGGCGCAGAAACAAACTTATCTGCCCAATATGGTCAGCTGTGATTGGACCGGCACAATGAACCTAACCGAACCCCATTGTGGGACGGATTTGGGCCTAATGCGGACCAAGGCCGAACCACAAGAGGATGGGACATTCAAAATCACAGGTCAGAAAATATTTATCTCTGCTGGGGATCATGATCTGTCTGAAAATGTCATTCACTTGGTTCTTGCGAAAATCCCGGGTGGCCCCGATGGGGTTAAGGGCATTTCCCTGTTTATTGTGCCAAAATTCATGGTGAGTGAGGATGGATCGCTTGGGGCGCGCAACGCGGTCGCCGTTGGTAAAATCGAAGAGAAAATGGGCATACACGGCAACGCGACCTGTGTCATGAACTATGATGGCGCAACAGGGTTTTTGTTGGGTGACGAACACAAGGG
>JAAEZW010000383.1 GCA_018222665.1 Paracoccaceae bacterium | reverse complement strand
TGGATTATGTAGCCAACTAGATTTAGGGCAAAGGTAAATTGCGCATCGGGTTGACGGACCAATTCAACAATTGACCGTGCGATGCCGTAGCCGACGAAAAATGTTCCGTAAACAAATTCTGGCCGTTTCAATGCGTCTTTGTGAAACTTTGGAAATTCTATCACGTTTGTACCTTTCCAAATATGACTTCATCCAACAAGAATGACTTGTCAACCTTGCGGTGCGCCTCAATTCGTACCATATGTAACATGAAACAAATGTGGAGAGTGCGATGACACCCCGAAATAAAATATTCGATGACTTGTCCCAATTGATGACAAACGCGATGGGTGTTGCGCAGGGCGCACGGGACGAGGCAGAAAATGCCATGAAATCATGGATGGATCGCTGGTTGGCGGATCGTGATTTCGTAACGCGCGAAGAATTTGATGCGGTTCGCATGATGGCCCAAAAAGCGCGCGAAGAAAACGCAGAGCTGAAAGCGCGCATTGATGCGCTAGAGAGCAAATAAATATCAAAACAGTCACTTCCTTGGCCTCTTTGCGGTTCGCAAACTGGGCAAGGGTCAATTTATTTGGTCACATGTGATCACCCAAAATCGGGGCGCTTCGGTTTAATAAAATCGCGCGGAACGCCCAAACACCATCACTGAATTCTGAGCGAAACTAAAATCACATATTTTCTGTGGATAACTTCTTTATCCACAGCATTTTGTGTGTGTCTCAAATATTTTGCTTTACATATCAATCAAAGCACAGCACCATATTTAGTAAGGGGCAGGGTCATTCCCCCAGCCTCTTGAGCAGGCACCAAGCGATTGGGGAAGCTGCCACTTCCCTACGCTAAGCATAAAAGAGGTGGCGCTATGGCATTGAACGAGCAGTTCTTAGAAGAAGAAATTCACCCAATCGATATTGTCGAACACATCGCTGAGCACCATGAGTGGGAGTTTGATCGTATAGAAGAAAATCAAATCGCAATGGCCGTCGAGGCGCAGTGGCGGACATATTCGGTAACATTGGCGTGGTCAGGATTTGACGAAACGCTGCGGTTGATTTGCACCTTTGAAATGGAGCCGCCGAAAGAGCGACTTCCAGCCCTTTATGAAGCGTTGAACGAAGTAAACGACCGCTGCTGGACCGGTAGTTTTTCCTACTGGGACGAACCTGGGTTAATGGTTTATCGGTATGGTTTGGTTTTGTCGGGGGGGCAGTTTGCATCGCCTGAACAAATCGACACCATGATCGGTGCGGCAGTTATGAATGCGGAACGGTATTATCCAGCCTTCCAATTGGCGGTATATGGAGAGCACACGCCGCAGCAAGCGATGCAAGTCGCCATTGCAGAAGCCTACGGTCACGCATAATACTGCCCCCAAATGAAATTGATTGTTTGGGGTTGATATGACGTTTGACACACTTTCTCAGCAGGGTTTGGTTCTGCTTGGTTGCGGAAAAATGGGTTCTGCCATGTTGGCCGGTTGGCTTGCAAATGGTTTGAACCCATCTTCGGTCTACGTTGTTGATCCCTATCCATCAGAATGGGTGCTTGCGCAGGGGGTTCACGTGAATGAAGAATTACCTGCCAAACCCGCACTGGTTCTGATCGCTGTTAAACCACAGATGATGCAAGAGGCGCTTCCGACGCTTCAGGCGATGGGGGGCGGGGAAACTGTGTTTTTATCGGTTGCGGCAGGCATCTCTATTGGAACTTACGAAGACATTTTGGGCGCAAATTCCCCGATTTTGCGGGCGATGCCAAACACCCCTGCGGCAATTGGTCAGGGGATTACGGCACTAATCGGAAATGCTGTATCGACAGCCGATCAAATTGATCTGGCGCATGCGCTTTTATCCGCAATTGGTACGGTTGTTGATTTGAACAGCGAAAGTCAAATGGATGCAGTCACAGGTGTGTCGGGGTCTGGGCCAGCTTATGTGTTTTATATGATCGACGCACTGGCCAAGGCAGGCGAAGCGCAGGGGTTGTCACCAGACTTGGCCATGCAATTGGCCAAGGCCACCGTTGCAGGTGCAGGTGCATTGGCCAAGGCGTCCGAGGAAACGCCCGAACAGTTACGGATCAACGTCACCAGCCCGAATGGAACAACGCAGGCGGGGCTTGAGGTGTTGATGGATCAAAACGTGGGTTTAACCCCACTGATTGGTGGAACCGTTGCAGCCGCGACCATGCGTTCAAAGGAGCTTTCAAATGGCTGAC
>JAAEZW010000017.1 GCA_018222665.1 Paracoccaceae bacterium | reverse complement strand
GCACGAGACCGTTTCACCACAGCATCCAAATCATAAGAAATACCCGAAGCGGACAGCCCAAATTCCTTAGCCCGATGCATCAGATGAAAAACCTCAGAGGACCGCAACAGCGCCTTCGTTGGAATACAGCCCCAGTTCAGGCAGATGCCACCCATATGTTCACGTTCGATGATTGCGGTTTTCAAACCCAATTGCGCCGCACGAATTGCAGCAACATAGCCCCCAGGACCAGCACCAATAACAACAACATCAAAGGAATGAGACGACATGTTTAACTCCGGAATTTTAAATTCCGTTTAACGTTAAACTATTTTTATTTTCACATCAACAGATGAGCTATGCTTAGGACGCCTTATCAAGTTGCCGTAATGTCATACCATAGCCGCCATTGTCCAAATATTCCCGTTCCAACGCAGTATAGTTGCGCCCAAGCGCATCATTGCGATAGGGAAAACGACCAAATTGACGAATAACTTCGCGGTGAACCCGTGCATGCAGCAGGTTGTTTTCGCCTGTCTGGGGCATCCGTTCCTTCATCAATCGGATGCATCTGTCCTGGTCACACAGGTTTTCAGAATGCATCAGTGGCAGATAAAAGAACTGTCGTGCAGGTGCATCAATGGATAAATCCCATTTCTGCGTCACGCATTGTTTTGCCACGGTTAACGCAAGCCGATCTGAGGCAAAGGCCTGACCTGATCCGCGAAACATGTTGCGCGAAAATTGATCCGTGACCAAGACATAGGCCAAGGCACCAGATGGATAGGTCAACCACATACTGTGACCGCCCTCCATAATCTGATGCCAGGTTTCTAAAAACCGATCTCGGATCTCCTGATCTAATGTCTCTGAACTGCTGTACCAGCTGGATTGATCAACCTCATCCAACCAAAATTTTAAAACCGCATCGACACTCATTGTCACCACGCTCCTCATGCCCTGTCCTCGGGGAAAGACTGTCACAAAAATTTCGCAAAACAAAGTCACGTTTTACGACAAAGCGACAAATCCCGTGATTAGGATTGTTCTTGGGTAGTTTCCTCATCGATGGCGATTTCGATGTCGTATTCTTGGGCAATTTCAACCAAGACGGGCGATGCCGTTGGCGCAACGGGTGTATAGCTTGACGTATCGTCCGCGGCGATGGCTGGACGCTGTGTCATACGGTAAGCGCCGTAAAGGCCCATGATCCCCAACAAAACGGCGATAAATAAGAAAAATCCAACGGGACCGATCGTTTCCATCATGAAACCGATGATCAAAGGACCCGCAATCGCGCCAATCCCGTTTAGGAACAAAAGACCCGCGGATGCGGCGGCCATATCCTCATATTCCAAAAAGTCGTTGGTATGCGCAATCAGCAAGGAATACAGCGGATTGGACATGCCCCCAACGAAGAAGGCCGCAACCAAAAGTGCATAATAGTTGCCGCCTGTCAGGATCGCCAAAAGCGATGCTGACCCACCAATCGCCGCGCAGATCACGATCAAGAACCGTCGATCCATGCGATCAGACACCCAACCAATGGGATATTGCAGCAACATGGCCCCAACATAAAAGGATGCGACAAATGCAGAAATCTTACTCAGGCTTAGGCCAATTTGCGACCCAAAGATCGCAGCCATACCAAACTGGGCCGCAAAAATGCCACCCAGCAGGAACATGCCCACCGCCCCCAATGGCGATACGCGGATCAATTCCGTCAATCGCATTGGTTTCGTTGCCTCAAACGCGGGTGTAGGTGAAATTGAAAGCAGGATCGGCGCAAAGGAAATCGAAACCAGAACAGAAATCAGCACAAACAGAATGTAACCTGATGGATCGGCCAGCAAAAGAATTCCTTGGGCCGACACAATCCCAATCATCTGCACAACCATATAAAGGGACAGCGCCTGCCCCCGATTTGCGTTACTGGCCCCATTGTTCAGCCAACTTTCCGCGGTGACATAGACCCCACAAAACGAAAACCCGATAATGGCCCGACCAATTGCCCATGCAACAGGATGCGGGATCGCAGGATACAAGATAAGAACCGCCGAAACAAAGGACCCAAGTGCCGCAAACACACGCACATGACCGACGCGACGGATCATTTCAGGCACAACGCGGCTGGCGCCCAGGAATCCAACGAAATAGGCCGACATGACAATCGACATTTCCAAATTGGAAAATCCTTCGATTTCGCCACGCACACCCAACAATGTCCCCTGCAAACCGTTTCCGATCATTAAAAGGAACATGCCCAGCAATAACGCCCATGTATTTGAGAGAACCTGTAACATCGCCACATCCTTATTTTTGCCATGGCATACTTAAAATAATAACAGATTACGGGATCAAAAGCGACGCATCACCATATGAAAAGAACCTGTAGCGATGAGTTACTGCATGATTGTAAAGCTTTTTTGTTCGCTCCGCCCCGATAAAGGCAGAGACCAACATAATCAATGTGGATTTGGGCAGATGAAAATTGGTCATCAAGGCATCGGCCACATGAAATTCAAACCCTGGATAAATAAAAATATTGGTCGCGCCCTTCCATGGGGCAATCTGACCCGTGTCACGCGCCGCCGTTTCCACCAATCGCAGTGCCGTTGTGCCCACGGGGATCACACGGCCGCTTGCGGATTTCGTGGCCAAGATTTCTGCGGCGGCCTCGGGGGTAACTTCGCCCCGTTCTTTGTGCATTTTATGGGTTGTGACATCATCAACTTTGACGGGCAAAAATGTGCCTGCCCCCACATGTAGCGTGACATAGGTGATATCAACGCCCTTGGCGATCAGCGCGTCCAGCAACCCTTCATCAAAATGAAGCGAGGCTGTTGGCGCGGCCACGGAACCGTGATGTTTTGCGAAAACGGTTTGATAATCTTCTTTATCCTGTTCATCTGCCGCGCGTTTAGATGCAATATAGGGGGGCAAGGGCATGGCACCCGCCTCTTCCAGCGCGGCGTCAAATGCATCTCCAGTTAGGTTAAAGCGCAATATGGCCTGACCATCGCGTTTTTCACAGAGTTCTGCATGAAACTGATCATTGAATGTAATGACTTCGCCCAGCTCAACCTTGCGCAGGGGTTTGATCAGCGCACTCCAACACCCTTCTGCATCTGGATCTAGCAGGGTAACTTCGATCTTGGCTTTACCGCTTCCACCTTGAACACCATGGCGTTTGCGCACACCGTTCAGGCGCGCGGGGATCACACGGGTATTGTTCAAAACCAAACGGTCGCCCACCTGAAACAGATCAAGCAGATCACCAACAGTTTTGTCATGAAATGCATCGCCCTCTGCAAAAAGCAATTTGGCCGCACTGCGCGGGTTCATCGGCCGCGTGGCGATCAAATCCTCGGGCAACTCAAAGTCAAAATCAGAAAGCTTCATTACTTTTCCAAATTGGGGGCCGGCCGGCGGAATATTTCACGAAAGAGCGATGGCGTAAACGCCGACAGCGGGTTCACCGCGACGCGCGGTTTATCGGTTACGCCCCGAATGGTAAAGTTAAAACCAATCAATCCCTGCCCCTTGCCCGAAAACAGCGCACCAACCGCATTTAGGGCATAAATCGGGGAAATGACGCCTTGTAAATCCAATTGCCCCAGCTGTTTGAAAAAATAGCCATCCACCGAAATTCCAACCGATGGGCCAAAGGCGGTGGCCGATTCAATCACAACCTGTTCTGGCGTGTTTCGGAATGTCACATCAATCTCATCCAGTGACATGCCTGCACCTCTAAGTTGGTCCAACAATCCAACAATGCTGATTGCGTTCAATATCTCTAACAAAACAGATGAATTTTGAACGCGGATGTTCCGAATTGCGATTGTTCCGTCCAACTCTCCTTTGCGCGATGTGGGTGTTAATTGCATTTTTAGCGACCCACCCGTTGCCCTTTTTACAACATCGGTCGCCATCAATACCCCTGCGGCATCTGTGCTGACCACCTCAACACCTGGTCCAAGGGGTGTGGCATACAACCGACCAGCAATGGGCGCCCCATTGATCGCCCCCGAAAATGGCCCCAAACCATTCTGGTTCAACGAGGCCCGAAAATTCGTCACGGAATTTTTGGGATCAATAATCAATCGGTCCAATGCGATTTCTGTGCTCGTGCCCGAACCTGATCCACTTTGACGTCGTTCAAGAAAGTCAGCAAGTTTGACGGTGCCTGAAGTAATACTCAGCGCCCCATTTTTCGCAATACGCAGACCTGTGTTGAACCAATCCCCAACACGCAACTTCGTCAGGTTAACTCCCGCATAGGCCCCATTGGACACGATCACATCGGCCTCGGCCTCAAGGCCCTGACCAGTATAGGAAATACCGTCGATTTTCGGGGTTTCACCCAGCCGACCATCCAAACGAAACTCCCCTTTGGCATTCGTTGATTTGCTCCAACCAAGGGTGGGAATACGCGCCCCAAACCCCACCATGTCAGAGGTGATACGATATTGTGGTGCCACCCCTTTTGGAAAATCAACAACCAATTCCGCCGCGGCCGTTCCGCGCAACAAATCCTGCGGCAAAGCAACGCCCAACCCCGTCAAATCCAGATCTGATACGCGCAAATTCGCGTTTAACCGCGGACGCATATCACGTTTGGGATCAAGCGAGGAAGCAAACCGTATCTCGGATTGAATTCCACCAAGTTGCGCAGGACCACTGAGCGTGAACATCAGATCATCAATCGAGATATCCAATGCATCTGATGTGATCTGGGTCGACAGCACGTCAAATTTGGATCGTACATTAAACACGCGTCCAGTTGCGGAATATTTCAGCGATTTTGCAGCCTCTGTTTTGGACAGCATAAACGACATATCGACCGTGCCAATCACACGACCCGTTGTTAAATCAAGGTTGGCAGGAACACGTTTTGTCAAAGATATAGGTGGGTGATTAAGCACCCAAAGCACATCTTCGTATGCACCATCAATTTGCAAGTTAACTTCGGCAAGCGATGGTTTAATCCGACCATTGGGAATGGTATAGCGCGATCCCGCAACATCGACGCGCCCAGTGGGCGTTTCAATATATCCCGCATCGGTTTCAAGGGACAAAACGAAATCATGGCTGGACAAATGCCCCGACAACCCCTGAATGGGCGGGGCATCGGCAAAGGGGGCCATGACCAAATCCTCAAACCCCATGGAATAGTGGATCACTGGCAATTTATTTGGCAGGCGATGCAGTGAAAATTCATAATCCACCAGCGCGCCTGCCGAAATATGATCGTCGATCCATTTGCGCGGATTGGCCTTAAAATCAATTGGCCATGCAGACAGCGCCTTGCGCAGCCCCACGCGCGGGGTAAAGGCATTCACGCGCAATTCCCACCCCTCTGGCCGCGCGGTGATGATGCCGTTTGCATATCCATCCGATCCCTCGTCCAATTCACGGATATACGCCTCGGCCACTTCAATTTGGAACGGATCAAGGGATAGGCGAAAATCCACATGTCCGTTTTGGCTTATGAACGGTTCAATCAATGTACCCAATGGATTTGCCGACAGATCGACAATGTCGATATGGCCTTCGAAATCTTCTGCGACACCCTCGCTAATCGTTGCCTTGAGGTATCCAGAGGCAGAGAGTTGCAAGTCATGGCTGTCAACGCGCACTTGATCCAATACCATCATCTGCGTTGCAGGATCATAAGTTAGATAGGCCTTGGCCCCATCAAACGCGACTGGACGCGTGCCCTCGGTCGGTTTTACGCGTCCACTGCCAATTTCCAGTGTCGCGCTGGTGGGTGTAATTGCAAAATTGTCATCCCAACCGCCACGGATTGATCCCGAAATCGGTGCATCTAGGGCGGCAAGCCAGGATAAAAACGGGACCTGGCCTGCCACGTCTTGGGTAGGCAGTTGATCAATGCTAATGCCATAGTCCCCTGCGGTCTGACCCAATGTTGTGGCATATGTCATTTCGACTGTGGCAACATTTGCCCCACCCGTGATCAATGCAAAATCTGAAAATACCTGTAACGCATCATCAGTTCGATCCAAGGTAGCGCGGGCCCCATCCACCACGTAGGTTTTGTTCGTCAATGCATCATCGTATTCAATCGTGATCCCAAAAATTTCAAGCGTTTTGAATTCATCTAACTCAGGCAGGGTCAGAACCGTTTCCAACGTTTTAGCAACATCAAAGGCGCCCGCCGTTGCCGCATCAGCCCCAACATCAGGCTGAAGGACCAATCCCACCTTCCCCGTTTCGGATCGTGAAATCGGAACTTGCACCCCCTCAACCGACAGGCGTTGTAATTTCAGCTCCCCCATCAATAGGGCGGCAAGGGACGCCTCGGTCACTGCATAATCAACGGCGACGATCTGCGTCATATTTTGATCCGCCACCTTTAGAGATTGCAGGGTCAGAACAGGTTGATATTCATTAGAGAGGGTCAACGATACCCGATCTGTTGTGATTTGCAATGGCGCAGTCATCGCATTTATATCGGCTAACAATCGCGTGCGCAACTGATCGGGCAAATCGACATCACGCTGTTTTAACATCACAACGGCCGCAATCATCAATACGACCGACGTTGCAACCAACGTAATTATCAACGCCAAAACCATCCGCGTGGCAGGATGCGTCCGCAGCCAGTTTGATAGACTTGCACTAACAGATGACAAATTGAACTCCGCTCTTTTTTCGCGCTAGCTACGGCCTAGCTTTGCTCTAAACCACGTAACTCTAGAAGGAGCATAATATGTCCGACACACCTTATCCAGCACCAGAGGTCATTTTACCCCGCGACGGCGGTGAAATGCTGAACCTTGCTGATTTGCGCCCCAATGGCGTTGTCCTGTTTTTCTACCCAAAGGCGAACACACCAGGGTGCACCAAAGAATCAATTGGATTTAGCCAGGCGCAGGCAGAGTTTAAGGCGCTTGGTTATGACATCGTGGGCATTTCCAAGGACCCTGTGAAATCACAGGACAAATTTGTTGAAAAACAATCCCTGACTGTGCCGCTGCTTTCAGATGAAAACGGATCTGTTTCCGAGGATTTTGGGGTCTGGAAAGAAAAGTCGATGTATGGCAAGACCTACATGGGCATCGAACGTTCAACCTTTTTGATCAATGGTGAAGGCCATGTCGTGCGCGAATGGCGCAAGGTCAAGGTGCCCGGACACGTGGAGACAGTTTTGGAGGCAATTAAAGAGCTGTGAGCAAAACGCTAACACAAATGGCAACCGAGGTGTTGCAAACAGCAGATGGGCGGGAAAAAACCGCCCTTTCAAAATCCTATGCCGAAATGTGGTTTACTGCACGTGCGGCGGGCGACACAATTGAAATTAGCACGGCCAACCCACCGCTGCATCCTGCGCGCCCTGAAAAACCCGAATTGCTGTCGCCCCGCGATGTGCCAAAACGCAAACCCGGATCAGAGGCGGGGCGCATCGCATTATTGCATGCGGTGGCGCATATTGAATTGAACGCCGTTGATCTGCATTGGGACATCATCGCGCGTTTTGGGCATATTAAAATGCCAATCGGGTTTTATGATGATTGGGTCAAATCGGCAGCGGAGGAAAGCAAACATTTCAATCTGGTCTGTGATTGCCTAGAGGCGATTGGGTCCTATTACGGTGCCCTTCCCGCGCATGCAGGCATGTGGCGGGCAGCCGAAGATACCAAAGATGATCTGCTCGGCCGTTTGGCCGTGGTTCCCATGGTGTTAGAGGCCCGTGGTTTGGACGTGACGCCAGGCATGATCGACATTTTCGCCAAAGCGAACGCAACCCAAGCGGTCGACGCCCTTAAGGTGATCTATGCAGAAGAGGTTGCACATGTCGCCTATGGTTCCAAATGGTTCAACTTCATGTGTGGACGCGACAATCTGGATCCAAAGGACGTTTTTCACACTTTGGTGCGCAAATATTTCAAGGGTGCGTTAAAGGCCCCGTTTAACGAAGAAAAACGTGCCGATGCGGGCCTTCCCCCTGATTTTTATTGGCCATTGGCGGATCAGATGGGCGTCGATTTGCACCTTGAAGGGTCAAAATAACACGAGGCGCAATAATTCGCGCAGCGTCGAAAAAGATGATTGCCAGCACCCTAAATGGGCGTTACCAATTTGGCATCTGGGAAAAAGGCTTGGGACCCTTTCATGAAACTTGGACTGCTCCAACGCATTGATCGTGTGTTTTCGGGATTATTTCCGGAACGTCGAGTGTTCCTAAAATCAGATGATGATACACGCTTTATTCGCCTGCGCCCATCGACCCAAGCGGGCGTTTTCGGGGGCATCGCATTGATTATTGCGTGGTCGATTGTGGCCACCTCGATACTGTTGATCGACAGCATCGGTGCGGGAAATTTTCGCGAACAAGCAATCCGCGACCAAGAAACCTATCAACAGCGATTGCAAATCATGGCCTCCGAACGGGATGCCAGCGTGAAAATAGCCACTACCGTCATGGCAAGTTATGAAGCCGCATTGGCCGAAATCGCCGTGATGCAAGAACGCCTATTGGCCCAAGAAGTGGATCGTTTGGAACTGGCTTCTGGTGTAGATGTTTTGCAATCAAATCTGAACGCCGCATTGGTGGAACGGTCTGAATTAACCAACGAACTTGAACGCGCCCAATCTGAAAACAAGGGATCACAGGACGCGCAAACCGTTGCCAAAGCGACAACCCAAGATACGGCAACCATTGATTATCTGATCACGGCCCTGCGTGACACCGCCAAAGAGCGTGACAAAATCATCAAAGATGCCCAAGCGGCCCTAAATCAGGCAGAAGAGCTTCGCATCGAAATGCGCCTGATGGAAGAGCGTAACGAATTGATTTTCCGCCAAATCGAAGAGGCGATGAACGTGTCCATCGGTCCCTTGGACAAAATGTTCCGCGCATCTGGTCAGGATCCCGAACGTATCATGTCCACCATCCGTCAGGGATATGCGGGCTATGGGGGCCCATTAACATCCATGTCCACGCGCGGTTTGGCCCCCACCGAAAACGAAGCACGCGCAATCGCCATTCTAAAAGAATTGGACGAATTGAACCTGTATCGTTTGGCCGTTGAAAAACTTCCCTATTCCCATCCTGTGCAATCCGCGCACCGCTTTACATCGGGCTACGGACGCCGCTGGGGGCGCATGCATTACGGATCTGATTTTGCCGCCCCACATGGCACGCCCATCTATGCAACCGCAGATGGTGTGGTGACAAAAGCGGGCTGGGCATCGGGCTATGGCCGGTTAATAAAAATCAAACACGACTTTGGAATTGAAACGCGTTATGCGCATCTTTCAAAAATTCGCGTCAAAGTCGGACAAAAAGTATCGCGTGGCGAACGGATCGGTGATATGGGAAACACTGGACGTTCGACCGGAACGCACTTACATTATGAAATCCGTGTGAATGGTAATGCGGTTAACCCCATGAAATATCTGAAGGCTGGAAAAAATGTTTTCTAAAAGCAAAATTAATGACCCTGCACCCAAAGAAGATGCGGCAAAACCTGCGGCCCCCACTGCAGCAGCAGCGGCCCCTGCACCATCTGCACCAAAAGCAAAACCACCTGCATCGGTTTTGTCCCAAGATTTGCACGTAACAGGCAACATCAAAACAACAGGTGACATCCAAGTTGAGGGCACTGTTGAGGGTGACATTCGCGCCCATTTGTTGACGATCGGTGAAACTGCCACGATCAAGGGCGAAGTCATTGCAGATGATATCGTCATCAACGGGCGCATCATCGGCCGCGTGCGTGGCCTAAAGGTGCGTTTGACCGCAACCGCACGTGTTGAGGGTGACATCATCCACAAAACAATCGCGATCGAGTCAGGTGCACATTTTGAAGGATCGGTTCAGCGTCAGGACGATCCCCTATCAAGCGGTGCGAAAACGCCTGCGGCCGCAGAGGCAAAGTAAACTACCACCAAAACAATGTAACGGACCTGCGATTTTCGCAGGCCTTTCGTTTTGGGCCTTTATTTTGGCGGAATGGAATAGGTTAGCGATGCGCGCGCCACGGGTTTATCAACCCCATCGGAATAAATCATCGCATCCCCAACAACCAGCACACGGCCCAATTTGTGGATACGGCATATTGCATAGAGATCCCGCCCTGCCTCGGGTTTGCGCATGAAATCAATCGAACAATTCGTTGTGACGGCCAGTGCCTCTTTCCCCAAATGCGAAAGGATGGCCGCATACATCCCACAATCGGCCAATGCAAACATCGACGGACCCGATACCGTACCACCGGGGCGCAAATGCGCCTCTTTCACGGGCATGCGCATTTTCAAATGATCCTCATGCACCTCATCAATCACGAAAAGCCCGCGCACCTGCGGAAACACCTCATTTAGATAACTCTGCAATTCAGCGGCATCAAAACGTAACGGCATACTTTTCCTCTTCTCAACTTATCTATAAGGTTTTCGCAAATCACCGCGGAGGGCAAGATGACAATTTTAGAACGTAACGACACAAACGGCGTCGCACATTTGAACATGAATGCGCCTGAACGTTTGAATGCCCTATCCGATGAAATGTTGGCCGCCCTGCAATCACAGTTTGATGCGATTAAAGAGGATACATCAGTGCGTGCCGTGATCCTTTCGGGGTCAGGCAAGGCGTTTTGTGCAGGTCACAATCTAAAGGAAATGACAACGGGACGTCAGGCCGAGGATGGCGGCAAAGCGTATTTCAAAGATCTGTTTGATCGCTGCGCCACAATGATGATGAGCATTCAGAAACTGCCCCAACCCGTGATCGCGCAGGTGCATGGCATTGCCACAGCAGCAGGATGCCAATTGGTGGCCACATGCGATATGGCCGTCGCGGCCCAAGGGACCAAATTTGGCGTCAACGGCGTGAACATTGGTTTATTCTGCTCAACCCCGATGGTGGCCCTGTCACGTAATATCCCGCGCAAAAATGCCTTTGAGATGCTAACAACGGGCAAATTCATCGAAACAGAGGAAGCCGCGCGTTTGGGGTTGATCAATCGCGCTGTCCCCCACGATCAGTTGGAAAGCGCCACGCGCGAATTGGCCGACACAGTGGCCAGCAAACTGACCGCCGCTGTCAAAATCGGCAAACAGGCGTTTTATCAGCAAATGGAATTAAACGTGGCCGAGGCCTATGATTATGCAGGCGATGTCATGGTACAAAACATGTTGTTCCGCGACACCGAGGAAGGCATCGCCGCATTTTTGGACAAACGTCCGCCAAACTGGGAACAATAAATCTCGGTTCAATTGGTCAACGATCGTCACATGACAAAATGCGCAACCCAAGGTTTGCGCATTTTTTCCTTTTAATCCTGACAAAAATCACTAGATCAGCGGCATGGATAAAACACTTCATATCATCGGCGGCGGAATGGCCGGATCAGAGGCCGCATGGCAGGCCGCGAACATGGGCATCAAGGTGGTGATCCACGAAATGCGTCCCAAGGTTGAAACCTTTGCCCACCGCACGGGGTATTTGGGCGAAATGGTGTGTTCCAATTCGTTTCGATCCGATGATCATGAACAAAACGCGGTTGGATTGCTGCATTGGGAAATGCGCGCCGCAGGGGGTTTAATCATCACACAGGCCTATGAACATCGCCTGCCCGCGGGGGGGGCATTGGCCGTGGATCGCGATGTTTTTGCCGCCTCGGTCACGTATAAACTAAAGGCGCATCCACTGATCGACATCAGCGGCGAAGAAATCACTGAATTGCCCGACGATGGTCATTGGATTGTGGCGACTGGACCGTTGACATCCTCCGCACTTGGGGATGCGATTGCCAAAGAAACCAGTGCCGAGGCGCTTGCGTTTTTTGATGCAATCGCACCCATCGTTTACACCGACAGCATCAATATGGACAAAGCGTGGAAACAATCACGCTATGATAAGGGCGACACCGAGGAAGAGCGCACCGCCTATATCAACTGTGCCATGAATAAGGATCAGTATGAGGCGTTTATCGACGCCCTATTGGCCGCGGATAAAACCGAATTTCACGAAGGTGAAACCGCAGGGTATTTTGACGGCTGCCTACCGATTGAGGTCATGGCAGAGCGCGGGCGTGAAACATTGCGCTTTGGCCCGATGAAACCCGTTGGCCTGACCAATCCGCACAGCGATGAAAAACCTTATGCGGTTGTTCAGCTGCGCCGTGACAATGCGCTTGGCACACTTTACAACATCGTGGGGTTCCAAACCAAAATGAAATATGGCGCCCAGACCGATGTATTTCGCAAAATCCCAGGGTTAGAAGAGGCAAGCTTTGCCCGTTTGGGCGGCATTCACCGCAATACATTCATCAATTCGCCCACGCTACTGGATGATCAAATGCGTTTGAAAAGCAAACCAAACATCCGCTTTGCGGGGCAGATCACGGGCGTTGAAGGGTACGTCGAAAGTGCCGCGATGGGCCTATTGGCGGGTCGCTATGCGGCGGCCGAAATTTTGGGCAATACCCTGCCCATGGTCCCCGCCAATAGCGCGATGGGTGCCCTCGTCCATCACATCACAGGCGGGGCCGAGGCGAAAACCTTTCAGCCGATGAATGTGAACTTTGGCCTGTTTCATCCCGTCGACGGCCTAAAAGGTGGCCGCAAGGGGCGAAAAGACCGCTACAAAGCCTATACAGATCGTGCAAAAGCCTGTTTTTCTGATTGGTTAGCACAAAGCACCTAGACGGATAAATCAACTTTTGCTTAAGCTTGGGCCATGAGCACAAAGTTTTTGAACCAAGCCTATGGTATCAGCACCCTGGACAGCCGCGAATTATACACCGCGTGGTCCGATAGTTATGACCAAGAAGTCCATGAAAACGGCTATGTCACGCCCCTGCGCGTGGCAGAGGCCTTGGATCGTCATGTTTTGGATAAAAACACAACGGTGCTGGATTATGGATGCGGCACGGGGCTGTCGGGACAGGCGTTATTGAACGTTGGGTTTCAGGCAGTGGATGGCGTTGATGTCACCGCTGCCATGGTGGATTTGGCCCGTGAAAAAGGTATTTACAGAAACCTTGACGTGTTTTCCCCCGAGGATGGGCCAAACATCGCAGCGGGCAGATATTCTGTCATCGCCGCGATTGGTGTAATCGGCGCAGGTGCCGCGCCGCTATCTGTGTTTGACACGATCATGGATTTATTGCCCACGGGGGGATATTTCGCCTTTTCCTTTAACGATCACACGTTAGAGGATCCCGCCTATGAAAACAAAGTGTTGGAATACACACAGATGAAGCGCGCGCAATTGGTGTTTTGCGAATACGGCGCACATTTGCCGGGCAAGGACATGAAATCAAACGTCTATATCCTTGTTAAAAAATGACATTTCGAACTCGGTTCGCGCCATCTCCGACAGGTCCATTGCATTTGGGACATGCCTATTCCGCATTGCTTGCCCATGACGCCGCGCGGCGTCACGGGGGGGCCTTTTTACTGCGGATCGAAGATTTGGATCAAAGTCGCGTGCGAGCAGAGTGGGAAGAGTTGATTTATCAGGATCTTGAGTGGCTTGGGATCACGTGGGACGAGGAGTCCATCAAACAAAGCGAGAGGAAAGACGCCTATCTTTCTGTTTTATCGGGAGTATCCCCCGCGATCCCCACATTCACATGCACCTGCAATCGCCGCGATATTCAACTGGCCATTGGCGCGCCCCATGCCGAGGATATGGCGTTTGGACCCGACGGACTGATTTACCCTGGGACTTGTCGTGCGCATCACTATGATCCACACCTTGGGGATTTGGATACCCTGAACCTACGATTATCCCTAAACAAAATTGCACATGACATTAATTCCATAACCCATTCAGAATATTCAGATATATCATTTTCCAATCATATCCAATCATCCATGACGTTGGCCGAATTTCCGGATAGGATTGGTGAAGTTGTTCTGTGGCGCAAAGGCTATGCCGCCTATCATTTGGCCAGCGTCATTGATGACGCCCATCAGGGGATCACCCATGTCATCCGCGGTCAGGACCTGAGGGAGGCCACGCATATTCATATTCTGCTGCAGACCCTATTGGGGTTCCCAACACCCGCTTATCATCATCATGACCTGATCAGGGATGAAAATGGAAAACGACTGGCCAAACGCCATGACGTCAAAGCCATTCGCAAATACCGAGAGGATGGTGCAACCCCTGCGGATGTTCGCAGAATGGTTGGGCTTTAATCCATTGGTTGGATCAATTCGACCACGGCACCATCGTAAACCGCGCGATAAAAACAGTGTCGGCGGTTTGTGTGGCACGCAGCCCGTGTTTGATTGACCAGAACTAAAATGGCATCCGCGTCGCAATCATAGCGGAATTCAACCAATTCCTGGGTATGCCCGGATGTTTCGCCCTTAATCCAGAACACCTGACGGGACCGTGACCAATAGGTAACGCGCCCTGTTGCCAGCGTTTTTTCAACGGCCTCTTGATTCATCCACGCCATCATCAGGACCTCTTTGGTTTTATGATCCTGTGCAATTGCAGGGATAAGGCCCGCATCATTATAGACCAAAGTCGAAGGATCAAACTGCATGTTCAAATTCCTTTTGCAATCCTGAATTCATCACCTATCTATAGGGTGAGCGCGCAAAGAGGAAGCCCCATGTCACGCGAGAGTGATCTAATCAATCTGTATTCCGAACGTATTTTGGAACTGGCCACAAATGTTCCCCATGTGGAGCGTTTGGACACGCCTGATGCGACGGCAAAGAAACGCTCTCCGCTGTGCGGATCAACTGTGACGGTGGATATCACCCTAACGGATGGTAAAATCACAGATTACGCACAGGATGTGAAAGCCTGCGCCTTGGGCCAAGCGGCGGCCGCCGTCGTTGGACACTCCATCATTGGCCGCACTGTGGGCGAGGTGCAGACCGCACGTGATGAATTGAATGCGATGCTGAAACAAGATGGGCCAATCCCCTGTGCCCCGTTTCAGGATCTTGAGGTTTTGTTGCCTGCCAAAGATTTCAAGAACCGTCACGCCTCAATCCTGCTAAGCCTTGATGCGACGCTTGCGGCCTTTGCCGAGCTGGATCACAAGAACGCCCAAAGCAATTAAGCACATCCCCAAAAAAATATCCGCCGCACATGGGGACACATGGCGGCGGATCAGTAAGCGTTTGTTGCAATCCGAAAAGGGATTAGGCGACCCCGAAAGACATGAGGTCGGACAAAATCAGGGACAATGGCACGCGACAAACGCCTAGGCAGTTACAGAAAACCAGGAAGGTGAAGCGAACCAACCAAAATCACGACCAAAGACGTCGCACCAATCAGATCCTGAGCAAAGGCACTGGGTGAATTTTTCAAGATTGTTTTGATCTGCATACGCATCGTTCGCTCCTACCACTTGTTGCTAATTTGTTCTCATTTTTAATCGAATTTGTAAAGAACTTTATGAGAACATTTGCGAACGATTTGCTCTGTGGGTTTCTAACCCACTGAAATCAAACGAATTGCCTGATCCTGATCCATCAACCAAAGCAACACGCGCGCGGCCTCACCGCGCGCTGAAGTAAGGTTTGGATCGTCATTTATTAACTTTCTAGCATCTGATTGTGCTGTCGCCATAAGCGAAAACATCGATTCCATATCTGCGATTCGAAACCGCGGAATGCCGCTTTGGGCTGTGCCGATCAAATCGCCTGCGCCGCGCATCTGCAAATCTACTTCGGAAATGCGAAATCCGTCCTCTGTTTCGCGCAAGACTTCTAAACGACGGCGCCCAGTTTCACTGAGGGGCGCTTTGTAAAGTAACAAACAGGTACTTTTGTCACTGCCCCGCCCCACGCG
>JAAEZW010000382.1 GCA_018222665.1 Paracoccaceae bacterium | reverse complement strand
GAAATGGAATTTGTCACCTATTGTCGGTCGCAAAATTTCGGTATTTGGCCGACTTTGTCACAGCCGACCCAAGTGCGCGTCGGTATCCTGAACCTACTTAGTAACGCGGACATCGAAGATATCGTCACCCGTTTTGGCGCGGCACTGGTGGATTTAGGCGGATCATTCGACCTGTCCGAAGTTGATCAGATCATTGGGTCCCTTCAGGCAAGTTTGGCAGCAGAATGAGCAAAGCAAAAATCCTTATCACCCGCAAATGGCCAGAAAGCGTCGAAGCGGAGTTGATGAAACACTATGACGTGCAATGTAACGACAGCGATGTCGCAATGACGGTTGATGAATTACGCGCGGCCTTGGGTGAATATGACGCCATTTTGCCCACTGTGACGGACAATATGGGCGCAGCCGTTTTTGAAACCGATACCATTCGCACAAAGGCGATTTGCAACTATGGCGTTGGGTTTTCGCACATTGATATTCCTGCGGCGCAGGCGGCGGGCATCACGGTTACAAACACACCTGATGTACTAAGTGAATGCACCGCCGATATCGCCATGACGCTGATGTTAATGGTGGCGCGCCGCGCAGGGGAAGGCGAACGAGAGGTTCGCGCAGGCGCATGGAGCGGTTGGCGCCCAACCCATCTGATCGGCAAAAAGGCCAGCAATAAAAAGGTGGGGATCGTCGGATTTGGCCGTATCGGTCAGGAATTCGCACGCCGAGCGCATTTCGGATTTAATTGCGAAATCTTTGTTCAAAACCGATCACAAGTGGCCCAAGATAAATTGGACCAATTCAACGCAACACAGGTGCCTGATTTGGAAACACTGTTCCAAACCTGTGATGTTATCTCGATGCATTGCCCCGGGGGGGACACGAACCGTCATCTGATCAATGCAGACATCATGGCCCATTCAAAACCCGGCCTGATCCTGATCAATACCGCCCGTGGTGAGGTTGTGGATGAGGTGGCCTTGGCCCAAGCGCTGCATGACGGTACGATTGGCGGTGCGGGCCTGGACGTGTTTGACGGCGAACCCAACATCATGCCCGAGACCCTAAACGCGCCAAACATCGTCATGCTGCCGCATCTGGGCAGTGCCACGGATGAAACACGTGTTGAGATGGGCATGCGGGCGATGGAAAACCTAAACGCGATCATGTCTGGTAAGGCGCCCCGCGATCCTGTGACCTAATCGTCGCATTGTAATTTCGGCATCAATCCATAGATCACTTCCGTAAATCATGGGGCTGAGACATGGAAAATTTCTGGGACAAACGCTACGCGGGTACGGACTACCTCTTCGGAACGCAACCTGCGGCGGGGCTCATTGCCCTTGAACCTCATCTGGTGGCGGGGGGCAAAACGCTTGTCGTTGCGGATGGCGAGGGGCGCAATTCCGTCTATCTCGCCTCTAAGGGGTACGATGTGCGCGCCACGGATTATTCGCAGGTCGCCCAAGTGAAGGCCAAGGCATTGGCGAAAGAGGCAGGCGTTGATGTCGATTTTTTCCTATCCGATATTTACGATGCGAGGTGGAGCGATGAGGCGTATGACAACGTTGTCGCAATCTTCATCCAATTTGTCCCGCCCGAACGGATGGATGAAATATTTAACGCACTTGCACGGGCCATACGGTCAAGGGGCACATTGCTGATCCACGGATATACCCCAGAACAGGTCGCCTTGGGCACGGGTGGCCCAGGCAATCCCGATCATATGTACACACCCGATATGCTGGCCAATGCCTTTTCCCAGATGCAGATAACGGTTAACCGCGCCTATACCGCCACCCTAGACGAAGGCCGCGGCCACTGCGGACCCTCGGCCTTGATTGATTTTGTGGCGAAGGGGTAAGCGGGGCATCGCCACGATGTCATGAATTTACACCAAAACTCATGTTCTACCCGGCGGCACAGCCGGGAAGCGCCTGACTGCCCCTCGGCAGGCGGTTTCATTCTATCAGTATTTTGAAACATTGGCCTGTTGTCCTTAGCAATCTAATTTTGCACCGTCACTCTTTTGCGCCTACCCAGGCAGGCGCGACCCTGATCGTGCAGAGGGTCCGTTCTTCTGCAGTGGTTTTTCACTAGAATTATGTGTGTCTTGGATTTCTAGCTCTACAATCCCTACAGATATATGTTATCTGCCCGCAAAACAGTTGCATGAGGATCATGGTGCAGGATAGCCAACATCAATCGCTTCACAGATCAGCGCGCCTATCGGTTGCGCCGATGATGGATTGGAC
>JAAEZW010000381.1 GCA_018222665.1 Paracoccaceae bacterium | reverse complement strand
TTCCATGGACATATAGCCCAAGGGTCGCTCAGGCGTTGCGCGATCCCCCGCCTGCACAAGCGCATGCAACGCCGCGCCAAGGCGTAGGGGCAACACACCACTGGTGATGCCTGCATCCTTTTCCCAATCTGCATATAATCTTAGGCACGCCTCATGGTGCGCACAGTTTTGGCCGATCATGCGCATCAGGCGGGACATGAATGGGGATCCCAGCGTTGCGCAGATTCTGGATTGTTCTAAAAAGGCTGTTTCAATACTCACTTAAATTTATCAATCAGTTTTTGGATCGCTGTTCGGTCGTCCGTTGCCTGATTTTGAGACTGTTTGGGTTGAGTGTCAATTTTATTGCGCACTTTTTGCGTGTTATGAGAGTTTTGCTGCCGTTGTAGGGCAACCGCGTTCATGAAACCCGCAGTATCATCTGTGGCAAGTTTTGCAGCACCTTTGCCAATCCCACGCATCATGTCGTCGATCCAGTTTTGATCCGCTTTGGCGAAATCCCCCAACACGTATTGGGCCACGCGGTCTTTGTGGCCCGGATGGCCAATGCCCAGTCTGATCCGTCGATAATCGGGTCCTATATGTTGATGGATCGAACGCAGGCCGTTGTGGCCTGCATGTCCACCTCCCATTTTAACGCGGCACTTTCCGGGTGCGATATCCAATTCGTCATGAAACACGGTGATGTCCGATGGTGTCAGTTTGTAAAACCGCATGGCTTCGCCAACCGATTGACCAGATAGGTTCATGAACGTTTGGGGTTTTAGCAGGATAACCTTTTCCCCGTCCAATACACCATCGCTTAGCTCTGCTTGGAATTTATTGCGCCATGGGGAAAATCCATTATCGCTGGCAATTTGATCCACTGCCATAAAGCCGATGTTATGCCGGTTGCTCGCATACTTGCTACCTGGATTTCCCAGACCTACAAATAGTAACATGCTGTGCCTTTCATTTTCCAAGTACATACAATTTCGTGAACGGCGGATCAATTGAGCAATAAAAAAGGGCCTCAACGGCCCCTTCGATAGTTTCAAAATTTTTCTAGATACTACTCGTCGGCTACTTCATCAACGGTTTCGCTAGCCTCTGTAGCATCTGGCTCATCTGCATCATCGCTTCCTAATCCCTTCGGTGCTGCAATATTTGCAATCACAAAGTCACGATCGATTGTCGGCTTTGCTCCCGTAGGAAGGTCAACTGATGAAATTGTCACTGTGTCGCCGATTTGCAAACCTGTTAGATCAACTGTGATCTTTTCAGGAATATCGCCCGCTGTTACGATCAATTCAACTTCTGGACGCACAACTGTCAACATACCACCACGCTTGATGCCTGGGGCTGCATCTTCGTTGATGAATTCAACTGGGATGAACAGGTTGATTTTTGATGTGCGGCGTAGACGCATTAGGTCAAAGTGAATTGGAAGGTCTTTGACAACATCACGCTGAACGTCACGGCAGATAACGCGCACGTCCTCATGGCCTTCAACTTGAAGGTTGAACAATGTTGACAAAAAGCGGCCTGCTTTCAAACGCTTTAGCAATTCGTTGAATGGAACCTCGATTGCTAGCGGATCAACACCGCCACCATAAACAACACCAGGTACCATGTTGTCGCGACGTGCCTGACGAGCGGCGCCCTTGCCTGTCCCCGTGCGCGCAGATGCGACTAGATTTGGAATTTCACCAGCCATAATTAATCTCCTAAGTAATGGCGCGGGGTTCCTCCAAGGCTGTAACCCCACATGAAGGCTGCTCTATAGACGCGATTTTATAAATAGGAAAGCCCAAAAACCCTGATTATTCGGGTTTTCGGGCGGATTTCGCGGTCTGTGTTTTGACTATTGCCAATCGCCACCAAAATTTTTCGGGATCAGCAATGTATTGCGCGACACCTCGTCCATTGTGCGATGTCCACACAGTGCCATTGAGATGTCCATTTCTTTGTGCAAAACCTCTAACGCCTTTGTGACGCCTGCTTCGCCCATTGCGCCAAGGCCATAGATGAATGTGCGGCCGATATAGGTGCCTTTGGCGCCCAGTGCGACAGCCTTGAGAATGTCCTGACCAGAGCGAATACCGCCGTCCATATGGACCTCAACCTTATCCCCAACCGCATCCAAAATGGCTGGAAGGGCTTTGATCGAGCTCAGTGCGCCATCCAACTGGCGTCCGCCGTGGTTTGACACGATAATCGCATCCGCTCCAACGTTAAGGGCCATTTTCGCATCCTCTGCATCCAAAATGCCCTTTAGG
>JAAEZW010000380.1 GCA_018222665.1 Paracoccaceae bacterium | reverse complement strand
GATTGGTCCATGGGCCGAATAATTATAGGCGGTAGATCCCGCAGGGGTGGCAAGCAAAACACCATCTGACACCAATTCGGACATGCGTTCACGCCCGTCCACGGAAATTTTCAACTTGGCCGCCTGTGGACCCGCGCGCAACAACGAGACCTCGTTAATCGCAAGGGCGGAAAATTCATGCCCCTCAACATCGACTGCGGTCATGGACAGGGGATTAATTTCGGCCTCTTCCGCCGCACTTAGGCGGTCAATCAACCCATCCTCTTCATAGGCATTCATCAAAAACCCAACGGTCCCACGGTTCATTCCATAAACAGGCGCATCAAGGTGTTGCGTGGCATGCAGGGTTTGCAACATAAATCCATCGCCGCCCAAGGCCACAATGATGTCTGCCTGATCCAGGTCAACAGATCCATACATCTGCACCAGCCGCGCGTGCGCATCGCGGGCAACATCTGCATCACTGGCAAGAAAGGCAAGTTTCTGTGACATCCGTTAGGTTTCCAAACACGTCATTCCGTTTCCAAAACAAGCATAAGTTTCAAGAAAGTACCAGTGGTGCCGCGCTATTTCTTCACAGTGTCGCATTATGGCCTTTTGAAACTGATCCGTTTCCGATAGGAAATTCGTAACAAAATCATTTGGAGTACCCGATATGAAAGACACGACTGCCTTTTTCACGTCTGCTCTTGCAGAAAGCGATCCTGAAATCTTTGGTGCAATGACCAAAGAACTGGGGCGTCAGCGTGATGAAATCGAATTGATCGCATCTGAAAACATCGTTTCGTCTGCCGTGATGGAAGCACAAGGCAGCGTGATGACAAACAAATACGCCGAGGGTTATGCAGGCCGTCGCTATTATGGTGGATGCCAATACGTGGACATCGCCGAAAACCTTGCGATTGAACGGGCATGCAAATTGTTCAACTGTGGATTTGCAAACGTGCAACCAAACTCTGGGTCACAGGCGAACCAAGGTGTGTTTCAGGCGCTTTTGCAACCGGGTGACACAATCCTTGGTATGTCATTGGATGCAGGTGGTCACCTGACACATGGTGCGGCGCCAAACCAATCAGGCAAATGGTTTAACGCGGTTCAATATGGTGTACGCCGCGAAGACAACCGTGTTGATTATGACCAAGTCGAAGCCTTGGCCAAAGAGCATAACCCAAAGCTGATCATCGCAGGTGGTTCTGCAATTCCACGTCAAATCGACCTGAAGCGTATGCGCGAAATCGCGGACATGGTTGGTGCTTATCTACATGTTGATATGGCACACTTTGCCGGTTTGGTTGCAGCGGGCGAACACCCCCCTGTGTTCCCACATGCGCATGTTGCAACAACAACCACGCACAAAACATTGCGGGGTCCACGTGGCGGTATGATCCTGACAAATGACGAGGCATTGGCGAAGAAATTCAATTCTGCCATTTTCCCTGGTATTCAGGGTGGCCCATTGATGCACGTCATCGCAGCCAAGGCCGTGGCATTTGGCGAAGCGCTTCAGCCAGAGTTTAAAACCTATATCCAAAACGTCATCACCAATGCACAGGCGCTGTCTGATCAATTGATCAAAGGTGGCTTGGACACGGTGACACAGGGAACTGATACGCACGTCGTTTTGGTTGATCTGCGCCCCAAAGGCGTTAAGGGCAACGCAACAGAAAAGGCATTGGGCCGCGCGCATATCACATGTAACAAAAACGGCGTTCCATTTGATCCAGAAAAACCAATGGTGACATCTGGTATCCGCCTTGGATCACCTGCGGGCACAACACGCGGCTTTGGCGAGGCAGAGTTCCGTCAGATCGCGGACTGGATTGTCGAAGTTGTGGATGGCTTGGCCGCAAACGGCGAAGAAAACAACGGCGCAGTTGAAGCGAAGGTCAAAGCAGAAGTGGCCGAAATGTGCGCCCGCTTCCCAATGTACCCGAACCTTTAATTTACTGATATAATTGCAAAAAGGGCCGCAAATTCGCGGCCCTTTTTCTATTTAACCGATTATTTCACAGTGATACGGCCATCGGTATAGGCGGTGTATGATCCCCCCTTGGCCATATATTCCGCCGTGACATCCGCCAAATCGGGACCATAGTCATAGGCGTTTTTCGCATCACGGAACATTTTGTACCCGTCCCCGCCATTGCGCACATAGTTATTTGACACAACGCCATAGGTTTTGTTCAGATCAATCGCCGATCCACCCACCATGACGTTTGAAATGCGGCTGCCCGCTTCAGCAGAGGGGGTGACGGTAAAGG
>JAAEZW010000379.1 GCA_018222665.1 Paracoccaceae bacterium | reverse complement strand
CACCCGCAACCTCGGTGCAGGATGCGTAATCTACGTCGCCAACAAGGCGTGTTCCACCCTCTGGCTTATCAATGCGGTTGATGCCCACATCGATCACGGTTGCACCCGGTTTAATCCAATCGCCAGGCACCATTTCAGGGCGACCAACGGCCGCCACAACAATATCCGCGCCGCGCACGACCGCCGGCAAATCCTTGGTCCGTGAATGCGCGATTGTGACAGTGCAGCTATCGCCCAACAGCAATTGTGCCATGGGTTTGCCAACGATGTTTGAACGCCCGATTACAACCGCATTCATGCCAGATAGGGACCCATGATAGTCCCTCAACATCATCAAGCACCCAAGCGGCGTACACGGCACCATGGATTTTTGCCCCGTCCCCAAAAGCCCCACGTTTGAAATATGAAATCCATCCACATCCTTTTCAGGGGCGATTGAATTGATCACCAAATCTTCGTTCAGGTGTTTGGGCAAGGGCAGCTGAACCAAAATCCCATGCACATCCTTATCCGCGTTCAAATCCGCGATAAGTTTCAGCAAATCATCCTGCGATGTATCAGCGTCCAATTTGTATTCATAGGAATTCATGCCCGCTTCAACGGTTTGCTTGCCCTTTGAACGCACGTAAACTTGGCTTGCTGGGTCTTCCCCCACCAATACAACGGCCAAACCCGGTGTGATGCCGTTTTCTTCTTTAATACGGGTGACATGTTCTGCAACTTGGCCGCGGACTTTGGCCGCGAATGCCTTGCCATCGATTATCTGTGCGCTCATCGGTTCCTCGCAAATGGCGTTATATTCAGTTCTGAATAAACAAAGGGCGCGAAAAATCGCGCCCCCATGGTGTCTTAGAAGAGACCCTCAATCAGGCCTTCGTCGTTCAAACAAATGGTTTCTGCTGCGGGTTTGCGTGGCAGACCAGGCATTGTCATAATCTCACCACAGACAACAACAATGAAGCCAGCACCCGCGCTTAGGCGGACTTCACGTACTGGAACACTGTGGTTATCAGGTGCGCCGCGCAGATTTGGATCGGTTGAGAAACTATACTGTGTTTTTGCCATACACACTGGCAAGTTTCCGTATCCCTGTTCTTCCCAAAGGTGCAGTTGATCGCGGATTTTCTTATCCATCAATGCCTCATCCGCGCGGTAGATACGTTTACAGACAGTTTGGATTTTATCCGCCAATGACATGTCATCCGCATAAAGTGGGGCAAAGTTTGCCATATCCGCATCCGCGATTTCCGCAACGCGTGTGGCAAGCTCTTTTGAGCCTTCGGACCCATCCGCCCAATGTTTGGAAACGATCGCCTCTGCACCTTGGCTAGCAACAAATTCTTTGACCGCTTCAACTTCTGCATCTGTGTCTTTGACAAAGTGGTTGATCGCAACAACCACAGGAACACCAAATGATTTTAGGTTTTCGATGTGACGGCCTAGGTTTGAACACCCTGCTTTAACCGCATCAACGTTTTCATCACCCAACTCGTTTTTCGCAACACCACCGTTCATTTTCATCGCGCGAACGGTCGCCACCAAAACAACCGCAGATGGGGCAAGCCCCGCCTTGCGGCATTTGATGTTCATGAATTTTTCGGCGCCAAGGTCCGCACCAAATCCCGCCTCGGTCACAACATAGTCGGCCAATTTCAACGCAGTCTGTGTCGCGATGACAGAGTTACAGCCATGTGCAATATTCGCAAATGGACCACCATGGACGAATGCAGGATTGTTTTCCAATGTCTGCACAAGGTTTGGTTGCATCGCATCCTTCAACAACACAGTCATCGCGCCATCTGCCTTGATATCGCGGCAGAAGACTGGGCTGCGATCACGGCGGTATGCAACAATCATATCACCCAAACGTTTCTGTAGATCGGCCAAATCTGTTGCCAAACAAAGGATCGCCATAACCTCAGAGGCCACGGTGATGTCAAACCCTGCCTCGCGTGGGAAACCGTTTGAAACACCACCCAAAGATGCTGTGATTTGACGCAATGCGCGGTCATTCATATCAACCACACGGCGCCATGTGACGCGGCGCAGGTCGATGTCCAATTCGTTGCCCCAATAAATATGGTTGTCGATCATCGCCGATAGCAAAGAGTGTGCCGATGTGATCGCATGGAAGTCGCCTGTGAAATGCAGGTTCATTTCTTCCATCGGAACGATCTGTGCGTAACCACCACCTGCAGCGCCGCCTTTCATCCCAAAGTTTGGACCCAAAGACGCCTCGCGGATACAGATCATCGCGTTTTTACC
>JAAEZW010000016.1 GCA_018222665.1 Paracoccaceae bacterium | reverse complement strand
GATGATTTTGACTTCTATGTCCTTTCGCTCAGTTGGTCCGCCAGTTTTTGTGACATTGAAGGCGATGTCAAACAATCGGACCAGTGTGATGTCGAGCATGACTTCAAATGGATATTGCACGGGCTTTGGCCGGAATATCATAAGGGTTGGCCCGCCTACTGTAATACATCCTAACGACCCCCATCACGCAGAATGACCCGTGACATGGTCGACATTATGGGCAGCCGGCTTGCTTGGCATCTTTGGAAAAAGCATGGGTCCTGTAGTGGGCTTAGCGCGGAAGACTATTTTGCGAAATCACGAGAGGCCTATGGTATCATCACCCAGCCAAAAGTTTTGAACCGTCTTGATAAATTGGTACGTGTTCCCGCATCGGTCATCGAGGATGCATTTTTGCAGTCAAATCCATTTTGGAACGCGATATGATCACAATCACCTGTAAATAAGGGTATATCCAATAGGCGCGAGTATGCTTGTGAAAATCATTGGAACCCGTCCCCTGTGGCAGAGATGTGATCAAAGATTTCAAAATGACAAACGCGCTGTTTCCGCCGTCACGCTAAGCAAAAAATGCACGTCGGATAAGGTTTACGCCCGCAATCATCAAAACAAGCAATGTCGCCTTCATAAAGACACTTTGATCAATTCGGTCTTGGATCATACGACCAAGACGCATGCCAAGTATGGCAGCAGGCACCAAGATCGCAGAATAAATTAGGGTGTTCAGGTTCAAAATCCCGGTTGATAAATGGCTGACTGTCAGGGCCAGCGCACCAATACCATAAATGACTCCTTGGGTTCTAATATGCTCTTTCTTTTCGACATCCATAACTGTCAGAAATGCGACCGTTGGCGGACCCCAAACCGCAGATAAACCGCCCACGAAACCAGCAAGCGCACCGATGGCTGCATGACTGATCCTCGACTCTTTTTTAACTGGGATGCGACGACCTGATAGCTGCAACAGTGAAAAGCCTATCACCATCACGCCAATTGCCCCAAGGAAAAGGGCGTTTGGAATAACGCGGATCAATTGCGCACTAATGAGCAACACAATCAACGCCGTTAACATGAAGACACGGAACTTCACGATACTGCTCCATGCGGCACTTGCACCTTGGCGCAGGGCCTGTTGCCCGTTTGTGACCAGTGTTGGTAAAATAAGGCCCGCCAATGCAAGCTCGGGCGACACAACAGAACCGAGAATTGAAATCATCACCATCGGGAGCGCAAAGCCAACCACACCCTTAACCAATCCCGCGATCAGTGCACCAATGACAGCGATAACCCATTGATCAGGCGTTAATATGGAAATAGCGTCGTGCATAGCGCGGGTGTAGCATATGGCAACATCGCGTCCAGCGTTATTTCGTCACGTAATTTTTGATCAATATTGACGCATGGTTGGTATTTTTGTTGCGCTGCAACTGCGAAATAGCTAGGGTCGCGCTACTGTATAAGGAGTTGATTCATGGCACTTGACGGACAAAATGCTGCAATGCAGACAGAAAACTACATTGTTATGCCCCACCTATTGGCAACAACACAACAGGCTTTGGAAAGCTTGGACACATTGTTTGAGGCGGCAAAAGAGACCGTTAAGTCATTGGTTTCAAAAGATGGACGTGTTTCATCGGGTTTGATGGAACAACATCAAGCGGCGGCACATGGTCTATCATGGTTGGCGACATATCACGAATCCATGCGGCAGATGCAAAATTGGGCAACCAAGCTGAGTGATGCAGGCGAATTCGGGGAAGCCGAACAATTGCTGCACCAGATCGCATGCGGCGAATATCATGCACAAATCGTCGGTGGTATCCCAATGTCACAAGGCGAAATTGTTCGCCTGTCAGACATCAAAATCCCTGCTGCTGCACAGCAGGATTATCAGAACGCTGCCGTGACGAACTTGATCGCGAATGGCAACACCCAAGCAGCGCGCACGCGCCTCGTCGTACTTATGCAGGAACAAGCTGGAAATGTCATTTTTGGCGCGTCTGGTTTGAACGAAGAACTTGAAATGATCCGCGAACAGTTCCGCCGTTTTTCGGTGGATAAAGTTGAACCGCATGCGCATGAATGGCATCTGAAGGACGAATTGATCCCGATGGAAATCATCGAGGAACTTGCAGAACTAGGCGTATTTGGGCTTACCATTCCCGAAGAACTTGGTGGTTTCGGCCTGACCAAAGCATCTATGGCGGTTGTGTCAGAAGAACTTTCACGGGGCTACATCGGTGTGGGTTCATTAGGCACCCGCTCTGAAATTGCCGCTGAATTGATCATTTGCGGTGGTACGGATGAACAAAAAGAAAATTGGTTACCAAAATTAGCAAGTGGCGAAATCCTACCAACCGCGGTCTTTACCGAACCAAACACGGGCTCTGACCTTGGCGCATTGCGCACACGTGCAGTGAAAGATGAAAACGGCGATTACAAAATCACTGGCAATAAGACGTGGATCACGCATGCGGCACGGACGCATATGATGACGCTCCTTGCGCGTACAAATCCTGACAGCACAGATCACCGCGGACTATCAATGTTCTTGGCTGAAAAAACACCAGGTACGGACGAAGCACCCTTCCCAACTGACGGGATGACAGGTGGCGAGATTGAAGTGCTGGGATATCGCGGCATGAAGGAATACGAACTTGGTTTCGACAACTTCCATGTAAAATCTGAGAACCTTTTGGGCGGAGAAGAAGGCAAAGGCTTTAAACAGCTGATGCAAACATTCGAAAGCGCCCGCATTCAAACAGCGGCGCGTGCCGTGGGTGTCGCACAATCTGCGCTAGATGTTTCAATGCAATATGCCCTGGACCGCAAACAATTTGGCAAGGAATTGATCAACTTCCCTCGCGTTGCGAACAAGCTTGCAATGATGGCGGTCGAAATCACGGTAGCCCGTCAGTTGACATATTTCAGCGCCTTTGAAAAAGACAACGAGCGTCGCTGTGACCTTGAGGCTGGTATGGCCAAGTTGCTGGGTGCCCGCGTTGCTTGGTCTGCCGCGGACAACGGACTACAAATACACGGCGGAAATGGCTTTGCGCTTGAATATTCAATCAGCCGTATCCTGTGTGACGCGCGTATCCTCAACATTTTTGAAGGTGCCGCCGAAATTCAGGCACAAGTGATCGCACGTCGCTTGATGGATTGATGGACTGACGGGGAATTTCCCCTTGGAAAGAATTTTACGATTTGCAAAATTGGCGCAAAGGAAATCACGATGCGTCAGTTGTTCATCATAGTCTTTGCATTTGTCCTTGGCGGCTGTAACAGCGCCAAAGATATATGTGGCATGTATCACCTGATCAGTGATGATCCAGCATTGCAACGTATTACCCTGGAAATCTACGGTACACGCTTTTCAGGCCAAGGCCCTTGCAACCGATATTTTGGATCAATTACGCACTCAGATACGGGTTCTAACAGTATTCAGGTAGAACCGCTTGCCTCAACAAAAATAGCCTGTCCACACCTATCGGCCGAGCATCGCTATTTCCAAGATTTGCAGCGCGTTTCTATGTTCAAAGTTGTGCCAGATGGGCTGGTCCTAAAGGCGAGCGATCAAAAGAAGAAGGTTTTTACATACCACTAAACTGCGTTTCGCAGTTGGCTTATTCCAAAGAACACGGCAGCAGTTGCCACCATCGACGGACCAGCAGGCCAATCGAAGACATAGGCCGCCCAAAGTCCGATGGCGCTGGCCGCAGATCCGAACCCAACTGACAACACCGCCATCATTTCTGGTGTTGATGTGAAACGACGCGCCGTTGCCGCGGGAATGATCAATAAGGCCGTAATCAACAAAGCCCCCACGATTTTCAACGCCAGACCAACAACAATTGCCAGCAGGGCTGCCAAATAAAAGGACTCATGCTTGGCATTCACGCCGACAGATGCCGCCAAATCATCGCCGAGGGTGGCAGTGATCCAATTGCTCCACCGCCACAAAACGATGCCTAAAATAACCGCAACGCCAATCCAAATGAAAATAATATCGCGCCAACCAACAGCCAAGATATCGCCAAACAATATCGCCTCAATCGACAATCCGCGGCCCCAAATGCTTGCTCCGATTAACCCCAATGCAAGACCCGTTTGGGCAAAAACGCCCAATATAACATCTGCCTCCTGAATACGACTGGTTAATGTGAACAGCAAAACGGACAAGATCAGCGCAAGAGCAATCACACCAAAATAAACAGATACATTCAGCGCGATCGCACCCACCACGCCCAAAATTGCTGCGTGTGACAAGGCATCGCCAAAATATACCATGCGCCGCCAAATCACAAAGCAGCCCAAGATACCAGTCAGTATCGCAACCCCAAGGCCCGACAAAAATGCGCGTATCATAAATTCTGCAAACATGGTCAGGTCCTAATGATCGTGCGAACAGGTTTCATCATGCAAGTGATCGTGCTGATGTTGATAAAGCGCAAGAACACCCTGTGTGCCTGTGCCAAATAATGCGCGATATTCAGGCGCGCTTGAAACAACGCTTGGCGTGCCTTCACAACAGATGTGTCCATTCAAACATATCACACGGTCAGATGCGCTCATCACGACGTGTAGATCATGACTTACCAAGACAATGGCGCAATCCAATTTAGCCTTTAGTTCTGCGATCAGTTGATAAAACCGTGCAGCACCATTTTGATCCAAACCCTGCGTGGGTTCATCCAGTAACAATAAAGCAGGAGTATCAATGATTGCACGGGCTAACAAGGCACGCTGAAATTGACCTCCTGAAAGCGTTGAGATTTGCTGGTCTAAAATATCGTGAATGCCGACCAACGCCGCGGTCTCGGATATTTTTTCAACCTTAGCACGCTTGGGAACGGACAAAAATCTGCGGACTGTTATCGGGAAACTATGATCAACATTTAGTTTTTGCGGGACATACCCAACACGTAAAGACTTAGAGCGTGACACAGATCCAGTTGTTGGAACAAGTGCGCCAATCAAGGCACGCATCATGGATGTCTTACCCGATCCATTTGGCCCAACGATTGTTATGATTTCCCCGCGTTTCACGGTTAAATCAACATCACGCAAAACAATTTTACTGTCGTATCCAATGGTTACTGAATTTAGTGATATCAAGTCAGTCATTTGAACTTTCACCTCGACATTGCTGACAAGATCCCTCTGCCTCGATCGTTAGGGTATTGATCGAAAACCCACCGTCCTGCCCAAGGCGTTGACCCAATTCCGCTGCCTGCGCCGTTTCCGCCACCTTGTGACAGTCCGAACAAATCCATAGCGCCGGCGTGTGATCGGCATCTGGATGCGCACAAGCAACATAAGCATTCAAGCGTTCGACACGATGTGCGAATCCGTGTTCTACCAAAAAATTCAACGCACGATACGCCATTGGCGGTTTGTCGGCCAAGCCGTCATCACTCAGCTTTTGTAACACGTCATAGGCACCCAGCGCGTGATGCCCTTCCAGTAGTATTTCAAGTGTGCGCTTACGGACCGGGGTCAAGCGCAAACCACGTTCTGCGCAGGCACGTTCGACAGTAGTCAACGCGCTTTGCGTGCAACTCGCGTGGTCATGTGGTGCAAACACGTTTTGCATTCAACCTCCAAAATACTATTGATATGTTATAACATAACATTTATACAGCCTGCAACACACAGGAGAGTTAATCAATGAACAAAACTATTTCCGTCCTATTTGCAACAACGATATTCACAGCACCTGTTTCCGCAGATCAATTGAGAGTCGTGGTCGACATCCCACCCGTTCACGGCATTGTTGATGGTGTTCTGGGATCGAATGCAAGCATTACGACACTGATCGGCAGCGGTATAGATCCACACAATTACACCATGAAACCAAGTCAGGCAGCCGCAGTGTCAGAAGCAGATTTGATTGTGCTGATTGGCGAAGCGCTAACACCAAGTCTGGCGAAAAAGTTACCCTCATTAGCAAGTAATGCAAAAATCATCGAACTTGCCGAGGTCCCGAATGTGCATCTGATCGCTTATGAAGACGCACACGATGCACATGAAGATGACGCCCATCATGACGACGAGCATCACGATGATCATAAAGACCATAACCATGATGCAGATCATGACGATCAAACACACAAAGGCCACGAGGAACATGATCACGACGAACATCACGGTGACCACAAAGATCATGATGATCATGCGGATGAAAAGGAACAAAACGAGCATGAACATGATGAACACCACGATGACGAACACGATGGACATGACCACAGTGGGGTCGATCCACACATGTGGTTGGATATCGATAATGCGGATGCTTGGGCGCATGCGATTGCGAAATCAGCATCGGAACTTTCTCCTGATTTGACATCAGATATCAATGCGAAATTGGCGGCATTCGAACAGGCTCTCATCGGCCTTAAATCCGAGATGCAAACACTCACCGCAAAACCATATTCGGTATCGCATGATGCCTTTGGGTATCTTGAGGAAAGCTTTGGCATCGACCATCCGCAGGCCGTAACCAATGGTATGGGACTGCGACCATCGCCAAGTGATATGGCGAATTTGCGTGCGCAGATCGAGGCGACACCACCAGCATGCATGATCATCGACCCAAATGATCACACTGCCTTGGCCTATGCCCTGGCAGAAGAATACTCTATCAAAACCCTAGAATTTTCTCAGCTTGGCGAAATCGTCGAAGGCCAAAATGCTTATCTGGATTTGATGAGCGGTGCAGTAGCGGCGTTCAAAACCTGTTTTCAATAATACTTGGGCGGGGCCTTGCCCCGCTTACAAACTCTTCTCAACACGAAAATCACTTGGGATCGTATCAGTATTTTCCAATACGAAATCTGCCATCACCTGTGCGATTTTTGGGGCCATACCAAAACCAATTTTAAATCCACCATTCGCGATGTATTCCGATGCATTGATCGGATGCGACCCTAAAACAGGCGCGCGGCTCTTGCTTCTGGGGCGCACCCCTGCCCAGCGCGCAAGAACCTTGGCGTTTTGCAAATCAGGCAGAATGTCAAACGCGCGTTCAATCACGCTGTCCAAATGTGCGTCCGTTGAATTTGCGTTTTCATATTCGCGTTCTGAGGTCGATCCCACCGCAAGCGTACCGTCAGCGTGCGGAATAAAATGCAATGCATCGGCAAATATCTGCGGCTGAATGCGCTGATCATATTCAAATAACGCAGCCTGCCCTTTCACGCCATTGCCGAAACTTTTGCCGGTGTGGTCCGATATACGTTTTAAATCCCATGCCCCGGCTGCCCAAACAACCTTTCCTGAATCTGCAGCCGAACGGTGAATTTCCCCGCCTGATTTTTGAATGGCCTGCGCGATTGAAGCAACGGCATTTCGGGGTTGGATGCGTGCACTTAGACTATCGTATATCCACTTCCCCGTTGGCGAGGGTGGCGCCCATTCAGGTGGCTGATGAACAACCCGCCACTCTGCCATCCCCTGCCACAGCGACTTTGCATTCTCACCTCGTTCATGGGCGAGCGATAAACCCGCTTCGTCCAGCAATGGTTGAATGCGACCTGTTCGCGCATACCCGCTGTTCATCCCAGAGGTACGATCAACGTGTTCCCAAAACGTTTGCGCCATCTGAAGGCTTTCAAATTGAAACGCCTTTTTTTCATTCCAATTTTCTGGGACATGGGGCGCAAGTGCACCAACAATACCCCCGCTTGAACCAGCACCAATGCCATGCGGATCAATCACCTGAACCTTGGCGCCGCGCAGGATACATTCCCAGGCAATCGATAAACCGATAATCCCTGCGCCTTTGATTGTCACTTCTGCCATTGCCAAGACCTTCGTTGATGATAGTGTGTCCCTATTCACGTCTATGACGTTTCGCAAGGTCCCGCATGAAAAACGTAAATCCGTCCCTGACTTGGCGCGAGGATAAAATCCCTGTGTCCACACAATTCGATGATCCGTACTATTCACTCGATAACGGAGTTGCGGAAACGCATCACGTCTTTCTTGGTGGAAATAACCTTCCCGCGCGGTTTGTCGACGGATTTCGGATCGCTGAACTAGGCTTTGGGACAGGCTTAAATTTCATCGCAACACTTGAGCAATGGCGCAAGAGTAACGTTGAGGGAAAATTTTGTTTCACAAGTTTCGAAGCCTATCCCATGATCCCCGCTGATATGATCAAGGCCTATGAACAGTTTCCAGAGATCGCAAACATTGCGTCCGAAATTGCACCACATCTGGAACAGCTACTTGAAACAGGCACGTTGTCCCTTCCCGATGCGCGCTTACACTTGATCGCCGGCGATGCCCGCGAAACGGTTTCCCACTGGGACGCGCAAGCAGATTGTTGGTACCTTGATGGATTTTCACCTGCCAAAAATCCAGAACTTTGGGAGGGCAATTTGATGAAGGCTGTTTACGCCAAAACATGCGCTGGTGGGACCGCAGCAACATATACCGCCGCGGGATTCGTCCGTCGAAACCTGTCAGATGCGGGTTTTGATGTCGAACGCGTCAAAGGGTATGGACGCAAACGTCACATGAGCGTTGCGCGAAAGGCATAGAGATGCAATCGAATACACGCCTTGGCATTCTATACATGGTGGCGACCACGCTTGTGTTTGCACTGCAAGATGGATTTTCTCAGTACCTCAGCAGCACCTACAACGTTTATTTGGTGGTAATGATCCGATACTGGTTCTTTGCGGCCTTTGTCATTGCAATCACGGCCCGTCGGCCGGGCGGCATTCAGGCAGCACTAAAACCCAAATATCCAATTTTGCAGATCCTGCGTGGCACGATATTGGCAATTGAAATTTGTGTCATGGTGACTGCATTCACAAGATTAGGGCTGATCGAAAGCCATGCAGTGTTTGCATGCTATCCATTGTTGGTTGCAGCCCTATCAGGGCCCATTTTGAGCGAAGGAGTGGGATGGCGGCGCTGGGCGGCAATCTTTGTTGGGTTTATCGGCGTTCTCATCATTCTTGAACCGGGCTATGCTGTATTTTCACCAGCGGCTGTGATCCCCTTGATTTCGGCATTCATGTTCGCACTTTATGGATTGATGACGCGATATGTGGCACGCGGGGACAGCGCGGCCACATCCTTTTTCTGGACGGGGATCGTTGGCGTTGTCGTTATGACGATAATCGGTATAGGCAACTGGCAGCCCATGACACACACGAACTACGGTTGGATGACAATATTATGCGTGCTGGGCGCATTGGGTCATTACCTATTGATCAAATGTTACGAAGTGGCAGAGGCGAGCTCTGTGCAACCTTTTGCCTATTTGCAACTGGTCTTTGCCTCTGGAATAGGGATGTGGTTTTTTGGCGAAACTTTAGAGTTACACGTCGCCGTTGGGGCCGTGATTGTTGTGTCCGCAGGCCTGTTTACATTATGGCGCGCGCAACGACAGGCTTGATCCCTGTAGCATGGATTCAAAGCTTTTCGGTGAAATGGCTTTTCCAAGCCGTGCCTGATAGATTGGCAGGCTTTCTGTAACGCGCATGATGTAATTTCGCGTTTCTTGGAATGGGGCCATTTCGATCCAATCGATGACATCCACCGCATCCTTCCTTGGATCCCCCATCAATTCGATCCAACGATCCGCCCGCGAAGGTCCGGCGTTGTAGGCAACCGACATCAGCACAGGGTTTCCGCCGTATCGTTCGGCCAACTCTTCTAAATAGGTGATGCCTATGCGCGCATTATAGGCCCAATCGGTTTCCAAACGCTTCTGCGAGTATCTAAGCCCAACGCGATCCGCCATTTCCTTGGCCGTTTTGGGCATGACTTGCATCAAACCACGTGCGCCTACTGGTGAAATCACATAGGGGTCAAATTCGCTTTCTCGGCGCGCAATCGCCAGCACCAATTCGGACGGCACACGCGCTGGCATTCGTGCAACTGGATGCAACGCATAGTATGGACGTACAAACGTCTTGCCCATCGATGCCTGACGTTTACCCAACATGACCAAAACATGTGGTTTACGTAATTCCTCCAAAAAATCGTTCAGTTTGTGAACATCGTCGGTGCCGAGTGTTTCAGAAAGATGTGTAATGAACCGTTCACCTAGAGGATTTTGATTTGCGGAAAACAGCAGTATCGCCGCATGTAAGACGGAACTGTTTACAAAACTTGCTTCTCGCCAATCTGGCAACTCTCCCCAAGTTAGAAAGTCGGATGGCATGGGCATGTTTGCTTTTTCTGCACTTAGAAGACCGTAAAAGCTGCTCTGATACTTTGCACCTTTATGATAGGCAGCGAGTGCTGCGTCCTTATTCCCTGATGCGGCATGCGCACGTCCCATCCAGTAATATGCACGACCAAGAGAAATGGGTGTATCAACCGCAGACAGTAAATTCGTGAAATGTTGAACCGCACGTTTTGGGTCGTTTAGCCGGCGCAAGGCTGCAAAACCTGCCAACCACTCCAATTTAGCATAGCTGGGCCCCTCTGCGATATGATGGTTGGCCGCTAAGGTGTAGGCTTGCTTGTTTTTGCCGTCGAACAGCAGATCACGGACAATACGGATGCGCGCATCAGCCCAGCGTTCGGATTGCCCCAAGCGGCTAGTATGCTCACTTGAAACACTTAGGAGATCAATTGCGCCATCTCGAAATCCATTTTTCAAACGCCATTCAAATCTAGCGTGATTCAACACTGGGTGATTACCCAGCGCGTTCGGAACCGCATTTATTAATGCCGTGACGCCCTTTTGTCCCTTTCGCAATGCAATTCGGGCACGCGACAACGCGGACAGGTCGGCCCCCACCAATTTCTCCATCTGTTGCGCCGAGGCATGTTCATCCGTCCACAACATTTCGATCAAGCGCAACTCATGCAGAGGCGTCAGGATCGAACCAAACGCAGACAAAAACGCATCTTGTTGAGGCGCTGTCAGAGGAAGCGTAATCCAAGCATTTTGTGCAACCAACGCGGCTTTGTTACTCTGTCCATCATTGGATAATGCCAACGCGTAGGCAAGCGCACCAGCACCCGTTTGGGGGACGGAGTTTTCAAAGTATTTTAGGATTGTTTGATCATTTGCATCGCTCAAGGCGACTTCGGACTGCTTCCGCAAATAGGGCAATCCAGGCCAATCCACATTCCCTTGCAAAAACTTAAGCGCCTCTTGCGCAGTTCCCTGCCCAGCACGCAAACGATGCCATTCAATGATGTCCCGTGCGACTGTGCCATCACTCTCTGCAAGACGTAATGCGTTCTCCCAGTTTTCTGCATTCATTTCGGAAAATGCACGCTCCAGCGCGCGCTCTTCGGCCCATAGGGTCGAAACCGCGGACGAAAGCATAAGAAAAACAAAGAATACTCGGAACATGACTTGCAATTTCAACTCATTGGCTGGATAGGTACCCATAGCTTATGTCACATATCTCAGGCATCAAGTCACGGTTTCCTTATCTGCAAGAAACCGCTTTATTAATCCGGGCCCTGCCCGCCAAACACGAAAGGAGCGTGTCATGTTAAAAGGCTCAATGCCAGCTTTGATCACGCCGTTCAAAGACGGCGCTGTGGATCTGGATACACTTAAAAAATTGGTCGATTGGCACATTGATCAAGGAAGCCACGGGTTGGTTCCTGTTGGCACAACAGGCGAAAGCCCGACCCTTACCCATGATGAACATGAATTGGTTGTCGAAACTGTGGTCACAGCAGCGGCGGGACGCGTTCCTGTAGTTGCGGGTGCTGGATCAAATAACACGGCCGAGGCATTGCGATTCGTTGAGCATGCGAAAAAAGTCGGTGCAGATGCCGCCCTTGTGGTGACGCCATATTACAACAAACCGACACAAGCAGGTTTGATCGCGCATTTTGAGGCGCTTGCAAATTCTTCTGACCTCCCAATCGTTATCTATAACATTCCAGGTCGTTCAGTTGTTGACATGTCACCAGAAACGATGGGCGCATTAGCAAAGCTGCCCAATATCATCGGCGTCAAGGACGCAACTGGTGATTTGGCGCGCGTTTGCGATCAACGCATGACATGCGGTGCAGACTTCCTTCAAATTTCGGGTGAGGACGCAACGGCACACGGGTTTAATGCCCAAGGTGGTGTTGGCTGTATTTCTGTAACCGCAAACGTTGCCCCAGCGTTGTGCGCACAAATGCAAGAGGCCACTTTGCGAGGTGATTATGCCGCTGCACTTGAATTACAAGATCGTTTGATGCCATTGCATAAAGCGATTTTCACTGAACCCGGTTTGGTCGGGGCAAAATATGCAATGTCAGAATTGGGATTATGTTCTGATGAAGTGCGTTTGCCACTTGTTCCACTAACAGACGGAACCAAGGCAAAGGTTCGCGGTGCACTGCGTCATGCAGGTTTGCTGAACTAACACGAGATCAAATTAAGAACTCAAGGCGCGTTTCACGCGCCTTTTTTATTTCAACGCTAACGATAAAGGCATCGTATCCATCGCGTTGCGATACCACTGCCTGATCAACAAACGCTCATCCTCCTCCATCCAAGAAACATTCGCAGGCGGCATCGCGTGGCTTACGCCTGACTGTAAGTAGATAGCCTTGGCATGTTGGGTAATGTCCACGGTGGTTTCTAAAAACACATGTTTGGGCGCGCGGCGAATTCCATCATAGACGGGTTCACGTGCATGACACATGGAACATCTGCCCAAAACAATATCTTGGGCCTCATCAAAACCGACTGCCGTTGCAAAGATATCCTGCCGCGCAGACAGTTCACTCGTCTCTAAATCATCCTGATGTAGTGGTACGGTGGACAGCCACATAATCAGAATGAACAAAATAATGGTCGCGGGCCATGTCCAAATTGGGTTTCCGCGGCGCGCATGAATTGAATTGAAATAATGACGGATGGTCACCCCCATTAGGAAAACCAACGCCGCGATGATCCAATTATACTCGCTCGCAAATGCAAGCGGATAGTGATTGGACAGCATAAAAAAGATAACGGGCAATGTCAGATAATTGTTGTGGGTCGAACGTAACTTGGCGATTTTCCCGTATTTTGAATCGGGTGCGCGGCCTGCAATCAAATCCGCAACAACGATTTTTTGGTTGGGAATGATAATGAAAAAAACGTTCGCCGACATGATTGTCGCCGTAAACGCACCCAGATGCAGAAGCGTGGCGCGCCCCGTAAACACCTGATTATACCCCCACCCCATGCCGACCAACAAAACAAATAGCAGAACCATTAACAGGGTTGGCGTTTCGCCCAAGGGGGATTTGCACAATTGATCGTAAACAATCCAACCAAATGCCAATGATCCAGCCGAAATCAAAATCCCCTGAAACAGGGACAAATCGGTTTTGCTAGCATCAACCAAATACAGCTCACCACCCGCCCAATAAACAATCATCAATAGCGCGGCGCCAGAAAGCCATGTGGAATAACTTTCCCATTTAAACCATGTCAAATGCTCTGGCATACGTTCCGGAGCGACCAGATATTTGCGGATATGGTAAAAGCCACCGCCATGCACTTGCCATTCTTCCCCATGCGCGCCTTTGGGCAAATCTGGCGCGTGGCGTAATCCCAAATCCAATGCGATGAAATAGAACGATGAACCGATCCATGCGATTGCCGTGATCACATGCAGCCAGCGCACCGCAAATGCCAGCCAATCCCACATAATCGTCAATTCGTATGCCATTATTTTGCCCTTGGTCTTTGCGTCTGAAGCGAAACTATCGTTGTTTGTGATTTTCTTGTATTGTAGAAAATACCCAATCTGTTTCAAGAAAATCGGAATAATGTCGTACTTTGATAATATCAAAACCTTTATTCGCGTCTATGAACTCGGCTCGATGTCAGCGGCCGCGCGGGATCAACGCATTTCGCCTGCTGTAGCCTCGGCGCGTATTTCGCAACTAGAGGAACATCTGAGCGTGCGTTTGTTTCAGCGTACCACGCGCATGTTGCATCCCACGGAACAGGGTAAACTGTTCTATTCTGGCGCAACCCGCGTTTTGGAAGCAGTAGAAGATGCCGAAGCCGCGGTGCAGGATATCACCCAAAACCCACGCGGAACACTGTATGTGGCAGCCCCGCTTGGTATTGGACGGCGTTTAATCGCTCCTGCGATTCCAATGTTCAAACAACAATTCCCATTGATCGACATTCGCTTACGCCTGTCTGATCGACGTGTGGATGTTTTGGCAGAAGGTTTAGATTTGGCGTTCTTCTTAGGTAATCCCGAGGATTCGACGCTAAAAATGCGCAAATTTGCGAATTGCGCGCGTTTATTATGCGCAGCACCTGAATACATCGCCGCGCGTGGTGCGCCCGAAAACGTGTCCGCCTTAACCGATGGATCGCACGATTGCCTGAACCTTCGCTTCCCAGGCGCATCTGAATTTCAGTGGCCTCTCATTCTCGACGGCTCGGTACAGCGCATCGCAGTGAAGGGGCCCTATGAAAGTGACGACGGAGACGTCCTAACCAATTGGGCCTTAGAAGGTCATGGAATTGTTTTAAAACCCTTTTTCGAAGTTCAAGAGCATCTGAACAGCGGCCAATTGGTTCCTGTCCTAGCAGGCATTACGCCAACAGATGTGCAGATGGGGTGCCTCTATCCGCATCGCAAACGACAAGACCCCAAAACACGACACTTCATGGATTTCATGGCCCAGCACATTACAACCGCGCTTCAGGAATAATCAACTGCCCCGATAGGTGGAGTATCCATAGGGCGATAATAACAATGGCACGTGATAGTGATCGTTCAGCGCCATCCCAAAGCGAATTGGAATAACGTCCAAGAATTTGGGCTCTGGCCCCGCCTGCCCTGTTGCCAAAAGATATTCACCAGCATGAAACACCAATTCATACTGCCCCAATTCAAACTGCGATGCAGGCAGGATTTGTTGATCCGTGCGCCCATCTGCGTTTGTCTCCAATCTAATAACATGTTCGCGCGCATCCCCATTAATACGATACAAATCAATCTTAAGTCCCGCCGCGGGACATCCACGCGCTGTATCCAAAACATGTGTTGTTAAAAAACCTGACATCGTAGTCCCCAAGCTGTTTGGGATAGTATTTCTTCTGTTCGACGCATGATCAACAACAATTCGAACACCAAAACAGTTTCAAAAATAATTTGAAAGGCAAATGAATTTTGCGAAAGTACAAGGGAGTGGAACACAGCGAAGGAAATACCATGATACGTTACGAACGGGACATGCTGGGGTATGGAGCGACACCGCCAAATGCAAACTGGCCCAATCAGGCGCGCATCGCAGTGCAATTTGTGATTAATTATGAAGAGGGCGGCGAAAATTGCGTCCTACACGGGGACGCAGGATCAGAAGCCTTCTTGTCTGAAATTGTTGGTGCGGCTTCGTGGCCTGATCAACGTCATTGGAATATGGAAAGCATCTATGAATACGGTGCACGCGCTGGCTTTTGGCGTCTACACCGTCTGTTCACCGAACTGAATATTCCCGCGACCGTTTATGGTGTTGCAACCGCACTTGCGCGTTCCCCAGTTCAGGTGCGCGCGATGCAGGATGCGGGTTGGGAAATTGCCAGTCACGGCCTGAAATGGGTTGAGCATAAGGACATGCCCCAAGAAGAAGAGTGCGCCCAAATTCAACAAGCAATCGCGCTGCACACCGAGGTCACAGGCGAACGACCCTACGGGTGGTACACGGGGCGATGTTCGGAAAACACGGTCGCGCTGGTCGCCGAAGTCGGTGGATTTGATTATATCTCTGACACCTATGCAGATGATCTCCCGTATTGGATGACGCTTGATGGACGGGACCAGTTAATTATTCCATACACGCTGGATGCCAATGACATGCGCTTTGCAACGCCCCAGGGTTTCAATTCAGGCGATCAATTTTTTCAATATTTGAAGGACAGCTTTGACGCCCTCTATGCCGAGGGCGCGGGCGGACAGCCAAAAATGATGTCCATTGGGCTTCATTGTCGCTTGATCGGGCGGCCGGGTCGCGTGATGGCCTTACGCCGTTTTATGGAGTATGCGCAGGCAAAAGAGGGCGTTTGGTTCGCAACCCGCCGCGACATTGCAAAACACTGGATCGAAAATCACCCGCCTGTTCATTTTGATCGACCCAGTCAAATGCCACGCGGACAATTTATTGAAACATATGGTTCGATTTTTGAGCATTCCGCAT
>JAAEZW010000378.1 GCA_018222665.1 Paracoccaceae bacterium | reverse complement strand
TCTGACGCAATTCAGTAAGTTGTTCGATCAGCTGTGCTGGTTTGTAATCTAACTCGTCAGTTCTCATTCACTAGCCTTGGCCTCTATCCTTGTCAGGTTTTGGTGCCTCTGCCACGGGTTCGGACGCCGCGGGGGTTGGCTTGGCTTGGGCAGTCTCGGCAGCAGCGGCTGCGGCCGCTTCGGCGTCACGTTTTTCCTGTGCAAGCTTGGCCGTGGCCTCATGAATTTTCTTGGCCGCTTCGGCACGCTCAGCCGCCAATTTCCCTGTTTCACTTTCAGGGGTCCATTTTGTAAACTCTGATGCAGCGTCTTTGACGCTATCAAAGCCCGTTTGCATGGGGTTGGTTGCGGCCTTCAACGTTTTGTTTATGTCGCTAACGCCTGCATCATCTGCGGCTTCATTCATCGCACTGCTGAATTCGCGCGCCATACTCTTGAGCCGGCCAACAAATTGCCCGCCCTTTTTGAATAGGACTGGCAAATCTTTGGGACCCACTACGATAAGCGCCACGATCCCAATGACCAGCAGCTCGGTCCAACCCAGATCAAACATGGATTATACCTTGTCTTTTTCTGTCTCTGGCGTGACGTCTTTGGCAAGTTCAGCGGCTTCTTCTGCTGCGCTTTCTTCGCCTTCTTTGATGCCACGTTTAAAGCTTGTGATGCCTTTGCCAACTTCGCCCATCAAGCCACTGATCTTACCGCGACCAAATAGAACCAATACAACAACCGCAATCAGCAGGATGCCCGGCAAACCAATGTTATTTAGCATGTCTTTCTCCTCGTGTTCGCGACCTGGGCCGCGTCCTTTGAATGTCCCACATCTATTCATTAATTTGGGCGGATTAAAGTCGATAATTTCTCAAACGGAAAGAAAATTTTAAAAATCTTGCGCAAGGCGCGACACTTTCACCCAAAGATTGTGGAAAAGCCCTGAGAAAATGTGCTATTTTACTTCAAAAACAAAGCATCTGTCGCGCGGTATCGTCAACCACATCGCCTGCCCCGCTTTCGGCAAAAATACGCTGGGAACAGTGGCTGTTATCCGCGCACCGTCTGTTTCAAGGCGAAATTCAATCAGGCTATAACTGCCCAAAAATCGCGCGCGCTCCACAAGCGCACGTGTAGCAACACCTTGGCTGGCTGTTGGATTTGGGCCGCGCCCTGCCCTGTCGAAATCAATGCGCACATGCTGTGGGCGAAACACAATATCCACCTGAGATCCATCCCTGATCCCAGGTGCCAAAAATTGACCAAAGGCCGTATCGGCAAGCGATCCTTGGATGGTGGCGCGCACCTCATTTATGTCCGAGAAAAAGGCGACAGCACGTTTATCAACGGGCGCGTTATAGATATTATAGGGCGCGCCGCGTTGCACGATTTGACCGGCGCGCATCAGTGCGATTTCATCGGCCATGCGCATCGCCTCATCCGGTTCATGGGTAACCAGAACAACGGCGGTATCCTCGGCCTTGAGCAAGGCAAGGGTTTCGTCACGGATGTCATCGCGCAACCGATTGTCCAGCCCCGAAAACGGCTCATCCATCAACATGATGCTGGGTCGCGGTGCCAATGCACGAGCAAGTGCCACGCGCTGTTGTTCGCCCCCTGATAGGGTATGGGGAAAATCGTCGATCATATGTGCCAGACCAACTTTTTCCAGCAATTCAACCACACGGGCACGTTTCTGCGCCTTTGATCCACTCAGGCCAAAGGCCACGTTTTCCGCGACGGATAAATGGGGGAAAAGGGCGAAATCCTGAAACATCAATCCGATTGATCGTTCTTCGGGCGGGACAGAGGTATAGGTGTCGCAAATCAGTTTCCCATCCACCCAGATTTCACCACTGTTTTGTTGATCGATCCCTGCGATCATCCGCAGCGTTGTGGATTTTCCACAACCCGACGGCCCCAACAAACAGGTCACCTGCCCTGGCATCACGGACAGCGATACATCACGCACCACATCCATGTCGCCAAAACGACGCGTCAGATTTTTAATCTCTAATCTGGGTACCGATTGCACTGCCTACCGCCTTTTTCCGATAAAACTTATCAGGATTAGAATGTGGATATCAGTATCCCATGATCTGCGCAACCATCGCCGCAAAACATTTGATGAATGACAATCCCCGCCAAACTTGGGCGGGGATTGTTCAATGCAAAATATAGTTAGTTAAATTACATGGTCATATTCGTGGCACCGCCATCCAACAGGACGTTTTGACCAACCATGAAACCCGCATGCTGTGAACACATGAACGCACAGGTCGCACCGA
>JAAEZW010000377.1 GCA_018222665.1 Paracoccaceae bacterium | reverse complement strand
ATCCCACCAGCACCGCGTGGTATGCCACAGATCGAAGTGACCTTTGACATCGACGCAAACGGCATCGTGTCTGTTTCTGCGAAAGACAAAGGAACCGGCAAAGAGCAAAACATCACGATCCAAGCCTCAGGCGGATTGTCAGATGATGACATCGATCGCATGGTTCGCGAAGCCGAAGAGAACGCAGATGCGGATAAGGCACGTCGTGAATTGATCGAAGCCAAGAACCAAGCGGAAAGCTTGATCCACGCGACTGAAAAATCAATCGAAGAGCATGGTGATAAGGTTGATCCATCCACCATCGAAGCGATCGAATTGGCCGTTGCTGCGTTGAAAGACGAGCTCGAGAATGAAAATGCCGATAAAATTAAATCTGGAATTCAGAACGTAACAGAAGCATCCATGCGCCTAGGTGAAGCGATCTATAAGGCAAGCCAAGAAGGCGATGATCAAGGTCCGATGGATATGGGCCGAGAGGACGGCGGAGATGATGACATCCTTGATGCCGACTTTGAGGACCTAGGCGACGACAAACGCTAAGTCATTGATGGAACGACGCGCCGGCCTGATAAACATCGGGTCGGTGCAAGTATTCTGAAGGAGGCACAATCGGTGTCTAAAAAAGATTACTACGATGTGCTGGGGATTGCGCGGGGCGCGTCAGCAGATGAGATCAAGAAAGCCTTTCGCAAAAAAGCCAAAGAACTTCATCCTGACCGCAATGCTGACAATCCAAACGCAGAAGTGCAGTTCAAAGAAGCCAATGAAGCCTACGATGTTCTAAAGGACGCGGATAAAAAGGCGGCCTACGATCGTTATGGTCATGCTGCATTCGAAGGTGGAATGGGTGGTGGTGGCCCACGACCTGGCCAAGGCGATTTTTCCAGCGCGTTTTCAGATGTTTTTGACGATTTATTTGGAGATTTTATGGGCGGCGGACGCGGCGGTGGCCGCAACCGCGCGACACGTGGTGCGGATTTACGCTATAATCTGCGCATCACATTGGAAGAAGCGTTCAACGGTCTGCAAAAAACGATCAATGTTCCAACAGCTGTCGCTTGCGACGAATGTAATGGCAGTGGTGCCGAAGGTGGTTCAGAACCCGCAACCTGCCCAACATGTGCAGGTATGGGTAAAGTTCGTGCAACCCAAGGATTCTTTACGGTTGAACGTACCTGTCCAACATGTTCGGGTGCCGGTCAGATCATCAAAAACCCATGCAAGTCCTGCCACGGTCAGGGCCGCAAAGAAAAAGATCGCGCGCTGAGTGTGAACATCCCTGCGGGTGTCGAAACGGGCACACGCATTCGCCTATCTGGCGAAGGCGAAGCAGGATTGCGTGGCGGAAGTACAGGTGATCTCTATATCTTTATCGAAGTGGACGAACATGAAATTTTTCACCGCGATAGCATAAATCTCTATTGCCGTGTCCCTGTTTCAATGGTGACAGCCGCTCTAGGAGGCGACATCGATGTACCGTCAATCGACGGCGGCCGTAGCCGCGTGAAAGTACCGATGGGCAGCCAATCTGGCCGCCAGATGCGCCTGCGCGGCAAAGGTATGCCAGCGGTTCGCTCTAGTCAGACTGGCGATATGTTCATTGAATTGTCAGTTGAAACACCAGTCAATTTGACCACCAAACAAAAAGAACTGTTGCGAGAGTTCGAGGAACTTTCCGAAGAAAATAGTCCCGAAAGCTCAAACTTTTTCTCGTCTGTGAAATCCTTTTGGGATTCGATGAAGAGCTAATTTACCAAAAAGACCACAATACCGGCTCAATTGGGCCGGTTTTTTTCGTAAAACAGTGTTATTCCTTTTTCCATATCGAAAAGCAATCTTATGTGAATTAGTATATGTCCGGATGAATATGGAAATATCGGATTATAAAGGGCGCAGTATTTGTTGCCCTTAGCCCTTCGTCTTTTGACTCTCACAACCGCCCCACCGCCAAACGCGCTTGGCGTTCTGCGGCAAGTTTTGTGACAATATTCATAGATCACGCCGGCGGACAAAGACCCAATGGTATCTTTGTCCAACCAAAGTGAAAAATTCTTTAAAATGTTTCGATTGCGATCGCGATTCCCTGACCGCCACCGATGCACATCGTGATAAGCCCTTTGCCACCGCCGATGCGTGCAAGTTCATAAAGCGCCTTGATCGTGATGATACACCCTGTTGCGCCCACTGGATGACCCAGTGCAATCGCGCCACCATTTGGGTTCACTTTCGCAGGATCAATTCCCAACCCTTTGTTCACGGCCAATGCTTGTGCTGCAAATGCCTCGTT
>JAAEZW010000015.1 GCA_018222665.1 Paracoccaceae bacterium | reverse complement strand
ATAACGGATAGATCAAAAACCACAATGAATGCAAACTCTTATTTGCTTTCAATGACTTGCCAACATTAGGGGAATGTGATGGCGGAGGAGGTGGGATTCGAACCCACGGTACGCGTTAACGTACGTCGGTTTTCAAGACCGGTGCATTCAACCACTCTGCCACTCCTCCGACAATCTCCCTCTAGTTCATGCGAATTGATTCTAAAAGTGCAATTTTGAAGAATTTTCAAAAGGCCGCCAGAAAACGCCGATCATATTGTGCTATGGTACCTAAAATCTTTGCCTGCTGGGCAATGTTTTTGGGTTAGAAAAGTTTCGCGCAAACTGACGATGCGGCTTTTCATAAAACGCAATTAGGGTTAAGTTTCTAACAAAACATAAAAAACACGAAACGAGCAGAAGACAGCAAGGGGACAACATGCTGATCACAAAACAAAAAACAGGAACCAAATGGACGGCATGCGGGATTTTGATTGCCCTTCTGGCGGGGTGCGTGGGGCTAGACTTGGGTGAAGACACATCCACCGATGCGCCAAGCATGGTGACAAATTTGGTAGAACGCGATGTTGAGGCACCTGATGTTGTAAATATTTCCGAAGCTGGTCTTTGGGACGGGCGTCCATCACTGGGAGGTTTTTGGGTGGCCCATCCGGACGCAAAAGACCCTGAAAAAGTCATCATTCGAAATCCACAGAACGGCAAATTCGTCATTGGCGCCCTCTTCCGCCGTGAGCGCGAATTCTCTGGACCAAGCCTGCAACTCTCTTCTGATGCGGCAGACGCCTTGGGTATATTAGCCGGACAGCCAACTAACGTGTCGGTTGTTGCCTTGCGCCGCCAATCGGTCCCCGTAGAAACACCCGAGGCTGAGAAAGCCGAGAACCAAGTGATCGAAGAAAGCGTGGATCCAATCCAACAAACCGCGGAAGCCGCGATTGCCGCTGCGGATACGCCTGCGCCCAAACCAAAGCTAAGCAGTCTTCGCAAGCCATATCTCCAAATTGGGATCTTTGGTGTTGAGGCGAACGCACGCGGCGCAGTATCCAGCATGAGTGCAAAGGGGCTATATGCATCGATGAGCAAACTGACGTTGAACAACAAACCGTTCTGGCGCGTGATTGTGGGGCCTGCGGCAACAACGGCAGAGATGTCCGCCATGCGCAAAACAGTGACAGCTGCGGGATTTGCAGATGCATATGCTGTCAAAAATTAAGCTTTTCTGTGCGCTTCTGTTATTGGGCCTGTCCGTTGGCAGCGCCGATGCCTTTGAAACAAAGGCAAAGGCGGCTTATATTTATGATCTGAGGACGGGTACGGTCCTGTTAAGCAAAAACGCGGATACACCGTTGCCGCCTGCATCGATGTCAAAGTTGATGACGTTGTATATCGCGTTTGAATTTATACGTGCAGGCCAGCTGAGCCTTGATGAGAAACTGCCCGTTTCGGCACATGCCGAGTCTTATGGCGGATCGACCATGTTTTTGGACACAACGGACCGCGTCTCAGTGGCGGACCTGCTGCGTGGTATTATCGTCTTGTCGGGCAATGATGCCTGCGCAGTCATTGCCGAGGCGCTTTCGCCCGATGGAACCGAGGCGGGTTTTGCCAACCTAATGACACGGCGTGCACAACAATTGGGCATGACAAATTCGACGTTTCAAAATTCCAATGGTTGGCCACATCCGATGCATCGGATGAGCATGCGCGATTTAGGTCTGATTGCCACGCGGTTGATCGAAGATTTCCCCGAATTCTATGACATGTTTTCGCAGCGCGAATTTAAATTTGACGGGCGCGCGCCCGCCAACACGCGCAACCGCAATCCCCTTTTGGGTTTGGGCATCGGTGCGGACGGGTTAAAAACGGGCCACACCCAAGAGGCAGGCTATGGGCTTGTTGGATCTGCACAGCAGGGCGAACGTCGCATTGTGTTTGTTCTCTCTGGTCTGTCCAGCACCAATCAGCGTGCGGATGAGGCCGAGGCCGTTGTGAATTGGGCGTTCCGCCAATTTTCCACACGCAGGTTTGGGAAATCTAGCGATGTCATTGCCCGCGCAACTGTGTGGGATGGATCAAGCGCTGATGTTGGGCTGGCACTGTCACAAGACCTGACAACGCTTGTTCCCGTATTGGGTGACGGTGAGGTGAAGTTTGACGTTGAATACCTGAACCCAATTCCGGCCCCCATCGACAAAGGCGACAATCTAGGGCATTTGGTCGTGACAATCCCTGAGTTGGAAGACACACGAATTCCCCTGATCGCCGCAGAAAGCGTTTCCCGCGGTGGTTTTTTCAGACGCGTTTTGACTGCGGGCCAATCTTTGCTGTCCCAAGTAAATTCCCAACCCGAGAGTGGCTTGTGAGCAAAGGGCGCTTCATATCGTTCGAGGGCATTGACGGCTCTGGCAAATCCACACAGGCCAAAGTCCTTGCCAAAACATTGAAGGATTTGGGCCATGATGTTGTCCTTACCCGCGAACCTGGTGGATCCGTAGGGGCCGAGGAAATTCGCGCACTGGTTTTGCAGGGTGATCCAGATCGGTGGTCCGCGGAAAGCGAAATCTTATTGTTCACCGCCGCACGTCGCGATCACTTGGAAAAGACAATCTTGCCCGCACTGGATGCTGGAAAAATCGTCATTTGCGACCGCTTTGCCGATAGCACTCGCATGTATCAGGGGCTTAGCCGTGGGGATTTACGCACGCTGGTGGATGAACTCCACACCCTGATGATCCCGCGTGATCCTGATTTAACCGTTTTGATTGATCTGGACCCGAAACTGGGATTGTCCCGCGCCAAGGCAAGAAACACCGTCGAAGAACGGTTCGAAGATTTTGGCATATCGCTTCAGGAAAAGATGCGTGTTGGCTTTTTGAACTTGGCCGAGGACTACGCAGATCGGTTTCGTATCATTGATGGGCTGCGCGATATCGACGTTGTCGCGGCGGATGTTTTGGACGTGGTGCAAAAACACTTATGAGCAGTGATGACGACAGCATTCCAATCTCTGACGTGATTGAGGGAGCCAAACACCCCTCAGAGGCAGCCATAGTGATTGGACATCAGGACGCCGAAAATTTATTCTTTGATGCCCTAAACGCAGGGCGCATGCATCACGCATGGATGATCACGGGGCCCAAGGGCATCGGCAAGGCCACTTTTGCATGGCGTCTTGCCAAATATCTGCTGTGTTCTCCTATTAGGGAAGAGGGGCCATCCCTGTTCGGCGATGCGCCTGAAGAGATCCAGACGCTTGATATCGACCCTGATCACCCCGTTCTGCGCCGCATTCATGCAGGGTCAGAGGGCAGGTTAAGCGTTGTGCGCCGACCCTATGATGCGAAACGCAAGGTGTTCAAAGCGCAGATTACGATTGAAGAAATCCGCAAACTAAAATCCTTTTTCGCACTGTCCGCAGCGGATGGTGGACGTCGCGTTGTCATCATTGATGCCGCCGACGACATGAACGTCAACGCGGCGAATGCGCTTTTGAAAGTGTTAGAGGAACCGCCACAGCACACCATTTTGTTGCTCATTTCTCACCAACCTTCTCGGCTTTTGCCAACCATCCGTTCGCGGTGTCGCACTTTGCGCTTGAACGCGTTGTCGCAAGTCGATATTGAAGCTGTTCTCGCGACCCAAGAATTAGAGATTGATGCCGCCGAAATGGCGGCATTATCCACCCTATCCGCAGGATCAGCGGGTGAGGCGATCCGCCTTGCCCAACATAACGGGCCGGCTGTTTACAAACAAATTCTAAGCCTTACTGCCCAAGCACCAACAATCGATCGCCCCAGCGCAATCAAATTTTCAGAACAATATGCCGGTCGCACCAGCAGCGAAGATTTAGACATCCTTGCATTAATGTTTGATCGCGTGCTTTCACGATTGGCTGTCTTTGGGGCCACAGGTAACGCCCCTGCCTCATTGGTGCATGCAGGCGAAATTGAGATATTCACAAAACTCTGCCCCGCGCCCCAGTTCGCGCAGGATTGGGCCGAGCTGTGCCAAGACCTATCAAATAGATTTCAACACGGACGCGCCGTGAACCTTGACCCCGTCGCATTGGTCCTAGATATGATATTCAAGATTGAACAATGCGCAAAACGCGCACAGGGCCTTACATGATCCGCATTACCGATAGTCACTGTCACCTTGATTTTCCTGATTTTGAAACCGAGCTTTCGGAGGTTGTTGAACGCGCGGTTGCAGCTGGCGTTCACCGCATGGTGACAATCTGCACGAAACTGCATCAGGAACCCACCGTGCGCGCAATCGCCGAGGCCCATGACCCCGTCTACTATGCGGCCGGTGTGCATCCGATGAGTGTTGCAAAAGAACTCATGACATCGGTTGACGAATTGATCGCCCTGTCCCAGCATCCGAAATTTGTCGGGATCGGGGAAACAGGATTAGATTATCACTATACCGCTGAGAGTGCTGAGGCTCAGAAACAAAGCCTCCGCATTCATATCCAAGCCGCACAAGAAACGGGATTACCATTGATCATCCATGCACGCGACGCGGATGAAGATATGGCAAACATCTTGCGTGAGGGGCACACCAACAAACCCTATAGCTGCGTCATGCATTGTTTTTCGTCCTCTGCTGACTTGGGCAAAGCGGCGTTGGATTTGGGGTTTTATTTGTCCATGTCGGGCATCGCGGCCTTTTCCAAATCTGGGGAATTGCGGGATATCTTTGCGCAAGCACCCGTTGATCGTATCCTGGTGGAAACGGATAGCCCCTATTTGGCGCCCCCACCCCACCGTGGGAAACGCAATGAACCCGCCTATTCAATGCATACAGCCAAGGTGGGCGCAGAGGTGTTTGGCATGGAGTTTGCGGATTTCGCGGCCCAGACTGAGGCGAATTTTGAACGCCTGTTTTCCAAGGTTACCCGACAGCAGGCCGCCGCATGACCGCGCGCCTAAGGTTTCATATTCTGGGCTGCGGTTCTTCAGGTGGTGTGCCGCGTATCGGTGGACATTGGGGGGATTGCGATCCCACCAATCCCAAAAATCGACGCCGTCGCTGTTCCATGTTGGTGGAACGAGAAACGGATCAGGGCATCACACGTGTTTTGATAGACACGTCACCCGATATGCGCGAACAATTGGTTGATGCAGGCGTTGGTGCCTTGAACGGTGTGATCTATACACATTCACACGCCGATCATGTCCATGGTGTGGATGACCTGCGAATGGTGGTGTTCAACATGCGCGAACGGGTGAATGTGTGGGCAGACCAAACCACATGCGATGCCTTATTGGACCGCTTCGGTTACGTTTTCATTCAACCAGAGGGAAGTTCGTATCCCCCGATTTTGAACCTGAATATATTGGATGGCCCTGTCACGATAACCGGTGCAGGTGGCGATATCACCTTCACCCCGTTTGAGGTAAAGCACGGCCGCATCGATGCGCTTGGGTTTCGGATCAGGGATTTGGTGTACCTGCCAGATGTCTCTGCAATGAACGATGCCGCATGGGACGTGGTTTCAGGAGCCGATTGTTGGGTTTTGGATGCCTTGCGGCGCGATCCGCATCCGTCGCATTCGCATCTGGAACAATCGTTGGAATGGATTGAAAAATCAGCTGTACCCAACGCTGTGCTGACCAATATGCATATTGATTTGGATTATGAAACCGTGTCGGCGGAAACACCGAATCACATCGAACCTGCCTTTGACGGCATGGTCATCGAATACGCGGATTAATCCCAAATGCAGGCTATTTTTGATGTGATCCTCCCCGTATTCTTGGTGGTTGGGTTTGGATATGTCGTCGTCTGGCGCAAGCTGTTTTCTGCCGCCGCTGTTGACGGGTTGATGTCCTATACCCAAAATTTCGCAATCCCATGCTTGCTGTTCATGGCCTTGATCAAAATCGACTTGGGCCAAGCCTATTCTTTTAGGCTGATGGGCAGTTATTATGTCGGTGCTGCGTCTGGATTTGCGCTTGGGTTTCTGGGTGCGCGATACATTTTCAAACGCAGCGCAGAGGATAGCGTTGCCATTGGTTTTGTCAGTCTGTTTTCGAATTCGGTGATGATGGGGCTGGCCATCACAGAACGCGCCTATGGGGTTGATGCATTGATCGCGAACTTTGCCATTGTGTCGCTACATGCGCCATTTTGTTATTTCGTTGGGATCACCGCGATGGAGATCGCCAAAAGTGATGGTGATAGCATAGCGCAGGTCGCGTTGAACGTGGGCAAATCTATGATGAAGAATGCGCTTTTCATTGCGATTTTGCTGGGCCTATTGGTCAATATTGCAGACGTTGCTTTGCCCAAGGCATTTTTAGATGGCACAAATATGGTGGCAACAACCGCCCTACCCGCCGCCCTTTTTGGCATGGGTGGTGTATTGTATCAGTATCGCCCCGAGGGTGATTTTGGCGCAATCGCCTGGGTTGTTGGCATTTCCCTGTTGGTGCATCCTGCAATCGTATGGAGCCTTGGACAACTCTGGGACCTGAGCGTTTCTGAACTTCGATCCGCCGTTTTAACCAGCGCAATGGCGCCAGGCATCAACTGTTATATCTTTGCCAGCATGTACAATCGCGCGAAACGTGTGGCGGCATCGGGCGTGTTAATCGCAACCGCACTGTCCGTACTGACGATTGGGTGCTGGTTACAAGTTTTGCCTTAGGTTCAATATTTCATCAGCAATGCAGGCGTTTTGTCTCAGATAAACAGCAAACAAAGCAATCTTTGCAACTTGTAGCGAAGCCTGTCAGGCTCGGGCCTAACTACATGCCCAAACTTTTAAATCGGACCTTACTATAATAGCAGTCTCTCAGGGCATTATAAATCATGGGCCTGTATCACATATCCCTTCAATGGCTGCTTCAAGTTCAGCAATGCGCGCATCCTTTTCCTGCAACATACGTCTTACATTCTCCGCATCAATTCGTTGAGGAATATGCCGCGGACAATTGGCATTCCATGCTTCAAGCGTAAATTTGAAAACATGCACGGGAGGCTGCGCTTGCCCTGATCACTAGCACCTAAAGCAGTCTAACTGCCCACGGCTAAAGGCGCGTTGCCCGTTTTGACAATCTGGTGCTGAATTCACATTGTCCCGAAGCATGCAGTTCGACGTCAGGTTGCTAAGCAATAAAAATACCCCGCCAATCGAACATTAGCGGGGTAATCAGATGTCAGTTTTGCGAATAAAACCGACTATGAGAGATGCGTGAAATAATCCTCGCAGGTGCCTTCGCGGTACACATCTGCCGTACAGCAATGCAAACCACCACCAAAGGCATAGGCGTCACGCAGATCAACTTCAACAACTTCCATACCCAGTTTGTCCATTTGCTCTGCCTGATAGACTTCAGACTTTTCAACACAAACCGTTTTTGGATCCAGCACCAAAACATTCATGCTGAGCCAGACAGAGGAATAGCACAAGGGGGGTGGCGCGTTGTGCGCAGGTTGCGCCGCATCAACGATTTCCCATCCATTGTCCAAGAACATTTTGCGCTGTTCCTCGGGCAGCCGACGCTGTGGATTGTTCAGGATCAAACCAGGACGCAATGGGGTGAATGTTGCGTCAATGTGGATTGGATAGGGATCGCCCGGGAAATTCACCGCGTGAACACGGTGATCTGGGAAATGGCGTCTGATCCATTCGATGCCTTTTAGGTTTGTAGTGAACCCGTGTTGCACCACCAAATCCTTGCCAAAGCGCAAAACATCTGCGGCGTCAAACAGTGGCTCTTCCTCGGTCGTGACAAAGAATTTTTCAGCCGCCCACTGAAGCCGTTTTTCCACACCTATTTTGTCAGACAGGTAATCGGGGTGATAATCTTCGTTCGTTAGGCGCGGTTTTGGCGCCGCCTCATGACGGAAATTTGGATCCTCTTCCCAATATTTTTGCATCAAGGGGCGATAGCTTAGGTATTCGAACCAACGACAGCGATAGGACATTGTCGCCTCAAGGATTTCTGACCCAACGGTCAACAAAACATCGCGTGGCGGCATGCATCCAAATTGGCTGTCTGTATGGAAATCTGGTGTCGTGACAGGCAATGAAAAATCGGTTGGCGTTGGGCGATCCACACGGATGCCACGTTTTTCCAATTGCGCTGCGAAATTGTCCAACAATTCATTTGCACGATCAATGGTTTCTTGGGGGCGACGGCCCCATTGCCCGCGCATATCGCTATCCTCGGGAACTTTTGCGTCCAGCGCGGGTTCCTCTGGTGGGATATGACAATCATCCGCACGCCCAACGATGACATGTTTCAGGGGATCCCATTCATTCCAACTATTTACGACAGTGCTCATCACATTCTCCCAAGTGATCATAAATTTGCCGTAGTGCTAATCGAAAGCCGAAGCGAAAGCCAACCAAAAAATTCGCAGAACAGGCGCGTGGTTAGTTCGACAGGAAGGGATCAAGTATTTCTTGAATGCGCGAGATGCTTAGATTTGGATATTGCCGTTGAATTTCATGCAATTTTTCCACGTGCGACAGGGTCGCCCACGACCGCCGCGGCCCATCCGTTAGGAAGTCTGTAAACATGTCGATGGGGTTTAGCCAATCAAATGGGCCATCCTGATACATCTGATATATATCGCGTTCTATCGGCATGCCTGTTTCATATCCTAATTTGCTGGGTCTATCCCCTCGACAATTTGGGAAATGCCCTAGTTTTTTGTATATCCGGCGAATAGCTAACCAATATAAATTGCCACAAAAGGAAGCAAATGTCGAAATATAGCCGCGCACAGATGATTTTGCATTGGGCTATCTCTGTTTTGGTCTTAGTGCAATTTGCATTCCACGAAGCAATCGTTGATGCGTTTGAGGCGACGCTAAAAGGAAATTTCGCCTCAACCCACCCGATGGTCAGTGCGCATTTAGGTGTTGGTGGGGTCATTGGGATTTTGACCGCCTTGCGCCTATGGATACGGATGGAAGCAGGCACACCCGAAAAATCAGGCAATCACCCACAGATTTTTGATCGTCTTGCAAATACTGTACATTACAGCTTTTATGCAATCTTGCTGTTGCTGCCGATCACAGGTGGCTTTGCGTGGTATCAGGCGTCAGAAGCGGCGGCAAATGCGCATACGATACTGCGCGCGGTATTGCTTATCTTGGTGTTGGTGCATATCGCTGCCGCGGTCTTACACCTGCTGGTTTGGCGGGGTAACGTTCTGGCACGCATGTGGCCCAGCCGTAATTAAAGTACACACAGTCAATAAATTGCAAAGTTCTTCGGCGATGAAATCAAGTACATTTTTGAAGACCGAAGGTGTAAGTGAAACCTACACACAGCGGTCCCACGTGCCCCTGCATCAGATCACGGGCGACATACTGCACGAATACACTGACAATCGTGGAAATTCCGCCTATTTGGTTCAGAAAAAACGGAAAACGGAACGCCGCTATTCAGTGTGGAATGCATGATGTATCAAAACGGTATCTATCAGCATTACTTTGTCACACATACGACAAATGATGACCCCACACACCTACCACATTACTTAACTAAGACACTTTGTAACGCATGATCATGAATGCGCGATAATCGGTGAAATTGGTGCGGCCGAGAAGACTCGAACTTCCACTCCGGTCAAAGAACAGCGACCTCAACGTCAGCTACTTAACAATATTTTCAAAACCAAAATATACTAAAACCAGTGCTCTTGAAGCGCAAAAAATACTAGGTTTTCTTAAATGTTTTACAGGATGTGTGACAATCCTACACCAAGAGCATTACGGGATTTTTCGGACGCAGTCTCTAATTTGCTTCTTGGCAACAACCTTGGGGTTAAGCCCCTCGTTCAGGAAAGCGTCGAGCATTGCTGCATTATAACGTTCACGCAACTGATCGCTATATGCGGCGAACTCCTGTTTGTTGAAGGCTGTATCCACGACGCCAGCAAGTTCCTCGTTTACTTCATCCAGCTTACGGCCTTTATTGAATTTTTCGATAGCCAAGAAGGTTAGGTTGCCGATCAAGGCACACTGATTCTTCATCTCTTGTTCCGTTGGCTGTAACAGCGCAGAGATTTCTTCATTACTTGATTGTGCCCAGCTGACACTGTTCAGTCCCAGCGCCATAAATGCTGCAATAACCCATGACGCTAATGTTTTCAACATGATCTGTATTACCTCTTTTTGAACTCGAGTGTATACGATACACCATCTACCTCAAACTGAATTGTAGAATAGGCATAACCCTTTTCAGTTCTGGCTGGCATGTCTACATAACTATCTTTGCAAACGGTTTTACTCTCGTAGCCGATTACTTTCGTGACAGTGTTATTTTGCTGGTTTTCGTTTGCAATGGCTCCACCTATCAACGCACCAACCGCAGCACCACCGTCGTTATCAGTAACGATTTTACCAATCACACCACCGGCAATAGCTCCACCAATGACCGCTCCAGGGTCCTTAGGAGCCTGTACTTGCCCGTAGATTGGAAGACGTTGGTTGGTACAAACTGGAACCTTAAGCTGTTCAAAAACTGTCTTTTCACTCACAAAGTCCGTAATCGTGGCATTACCAATTTGCAAGACGTCTGTCGGATAGGAATAACTATCGCAACGCTTAAGCAACGCAGTGTAAGCAGCCTCGCTCATCCGTCCCCATTTACCATCTGCAACAACGCCTACTTCCTGCTGTAAGCGTTTAATATGAATGTCGGTTGCCTTCTTTTCTGCAACTGATCGATACAGGGCATTTATTTCTGTGATGCTATCACAAGTATTTGCGGCCACGGCGGTAGAAGATATTGCTATCATTAAAGATACGACCATAACTTTTCGTTTCATGGTTCGGCTCCGTTCGTTACTTGAATAAACAAATTACTACCTAAATGTACCTGCAGTTCTCTTGGCGAGCTAGTGTTGAGATTACACAATCTCGTTATTCGTTGAGTAATTCAGGTTCTTTACTGAACCAATCAGCGGGATTGAAACTGACAATACCAATGGTACCGCACGACGACATTGCCACAAAAATAAAACACAAGGCTAAGTTTTTCATTTGAACCTCACACAGACATTTTTGGTAATATGGTGTACGTTGCACTAATCCGCAACGCTTGACTAACCTTCAGGCGCTCTTTTGCTTATTGATTTTTAGCATCTGATGATCGGTTCAAATGGAATGCTGCATCCAGCAACGCATGCACAGGGTATTAATAGGTATAGAGATCGTAGTAGCATTCAAAACCCTCACATTTTTTGTAACCACGCACAGCACCATATGCTTTTTGGGGTAGCTTATGCTGTGTGTTTGTACAAGATTGGCAAATGGGAAGGCGCTAATAAAGATGGCTTTAAATAATCATAAATCTAAAGCCATCCCTTGAACAAAATCAATTATTCGGTGGCTTCTGTTTCGGTATCAGAAGCACTACCCAAGTAGTCCATCGGATTTAAGCTATATCCAGCAATGCTGCCGCAAGCAGATAGAGACAACAATAGCGCCAAAATACCAAGTTTTTTCATGTGAATTCTCCGTAATTTTACAGCTTCATGAGACCTTAGTGGGAAACCAGTTGCAAGTAATATTATTGAAAATCTGATTTATAAGCCCTTTCCAAGACTACGAGAATACCTAGAGCGAGGCTAATGGCTGTTGATAGCCATCTTCCCAGTTTCTGGCTCAGTGTTGAGTTGTAAATATGATGAAACAAAATAGGATCCGGCACCCAGAACCCAACACATTCCACTATTAAACCTATTGATCAGATCCCTGGTTAATCTCTATCGAGATTGCATTAACTTCAAGAGGCTTCATTTTTTCAGAGTGCAGTTACTTTAATTGTCCGGCTACAGTCCAAACACCAGACGTTTGGCCCGAAAAACTTACACATCTATACAAAGGCTCTTGGGTTTTGTCACTTTTCCTCCATATCTCTGCAACACAAACAAAGATAGCGTCACGACAAATTACTAACTGAGCTTGATCATTCAAGAGATACGTTGACTCTTTTTGTCACCACATGCTTGTATAGCAAGGCACGTTTATAGCGAGCCATCAACTAAGATGCGTATTGCAATTAAGTGGGAGCGATAAATACAATGAACGCCAATGCGCAAGTCCCACTCAAACAAATCAGTGAGATCACAAATCGGAAGCTTTCGTTTGTTCGCTTTTTAGCAAGAAACGTCGATATTGAAATTATCGACGACCAAGTTTCAATCGAAAGTGCCCTAAAGCTAACGAAAATGCTTTGCATTAAAACTGCTGATACAGAAGAAATTCACGAATTGCGTGAAGAAAACAAACAACTCTCACACGATAAGCAGGCTCATGAATTAGCCGTGGAATTTCTAAAGTCAGAACGAAAGGCGCTTAAGGAAAAAGTGGAGATCCTAGAGCGTCACTTAAGGCAGTCAGAAGGTCGCACGGATAGATTCGAAGCGTCACTATTGAAAATGGCAGAATCTGTAAGCCATTTAGCAAACAATCGGGATGTGCTAATGGGACGGATGCTACAGCAGTCGAGTTGGCACGTTAGACAAGTCGGAGAGAAAGAGGTTCTGGTGCTATCCAAACCAGTCGAACATTAACTATTCTCTCTATCTTCGTAATCAGTTGGCCACATCAAGCCATCTTAGCGTGCTAGTCCAAAAATTAACTTGCCTTGATTTTAGTCGGCGTTTCGATCCACCAGAAATGTTTTGTTTGGGTTTGAAGAAGCTTACATATCCTGTGCTGGTAATATGGCGCAGTTTAATTGCGCTTTTTCTTCGAAAATCTGCTTATCTCCAGAAATCATGATCTCCGATATACTCAGTTTACTTTTCGATTTTTCGAATGACACGATCGCTATGCTCTTTGGTTCGTTCAATACATTATTACCCGGAGACACTCCAATATGATGTGTTTCATCGTTTATCTGTAATGTGCCAGTTTTCAAAATATCATTGACCGTTCCATTTGCGATTGAACGTCCATTCAACTTAAAATTTTGGGTTTTTACATCTTCAGTTCCAAATGATATTGAAAAACCACCAGCAAAATCTCCATTGTATTTGCCGATGCAAAAATAATTATCAGAAAGCACATGAGTACCTGATACGAAAAATCCGATTAAAAATGTTGTTAAGTATAAGCGCATTTAGCAAACCAATCACCGTCCATTCTGTATACGACCCAAACATTAATGTTGTTAGCTTAAACACATTTTATTCCATTAACAGAACAGTCAGCGCACAATTGTGTTCGCCCAAATCCTGAAAAATTTACTATGTAAAAATTTTAGTCCGGAACGTTCTTCAACTAAGATTGTTCCGCCGAAAATAAGCGTAGCTTATCGTTTCATGAGTTGATAACCTGAGGTTCGTTGTATGCATTCAAATGGATCAATGAAGTCAGGTGAAACTGCGGACTAAAATTTTAATGACTTGTGTCTTGCTATGCGTAATTGTCGCCGGTGCTATTTATTTCCTCTTAGGTACCCCAGTAGGTCCCGAAGAACATCTCCACAAGAACCTTAACATTTACATCAAGAAGTACTGAAGTTTGTCCAATTTTAATATTTTTCTTGGAATGCAAGTAGAACTGAGCCAAGTATCGATCCTTACATCAAGGATTTTAGTTTGTTACACATTTACCAATTAATCTGACGTCGATGCTCTCAAAAATAACGCTTTGCCTATGTCAAAATAAATCCACGGATTGGCAAGGCACCTAATGCTTGGCAAATCTCAGCAACCGTATGTTTTTTAACACCCTTAAACTAAAGGCTGAACCCTAATTTTTTGGTATGAACTTTGCAGGAGTAAGCTGTTTACAACTTGGAGTGCTCGACATGAAAGAGATGCCAACACAAGGGGACTTCATTGGTCCCATCAAGCCACAAATGAATATGACTTACCGTGACTATCTTCACATGATAAATACGGGACTAGGATTACCTCGTTACCCGTCTTCCGGTGTACCTGTTATCAAAACTGAAGATGACATGATTTGTCCACCTTCTAACTACAAGCTAAACTAAAGTAAGTTGTTCAATTAACCTCTGCAAACTTTCGTGGTTTTTCTATGCAAATAGGTGGCGTTTGGTACTTTTCTGGAGGGCTACTTATCGGTGCGGTTGATGCAACATAGGTATCGAAACTAAATACTCAGATTGTAAAGAGTCACTGGCGAATAGTAACCTTGCTTTGGGGGACTATAGCTACGCACAAATTGTAAAATGTCGCAAGTGTCAGAGTAACATCAAGACACCGATGAGGTTTAAACAAAATATGACGTGCGCCACATAAAAATTATTGTCAAATGAACTTCAAAGTTGCCTTTTAATGACTGATATGATGCTCTTCACTTCAATTTAATATCTGAAACTCTATCCGAAGTGGTTTATCAAAACCTGGATCACTAAAAGTCATCGAGGTTTGATAAGTACGCATGTGTTGGGAAGGCTTCTAATAGTTTTTGCGTCATCATCAAAATACCCGAATCAGCTTGGTGCTGGATAAAGTTTTGGTGATCAATGCGACTATTCCAAACTCCAATCAAAATTACATGCCGTTCATCAGTTTGCGAAATTGTAAAGTAAATGTTGTTACATCCTTGCGAGCGACGAGCTGCAGGGAGTATTTGATGAGCCAACCTGATGAATTCATCAACTTGACCCTCACGACAATGATATTCGGATAATACGGTTACGGACACTTATCTACCTCCCATCAAGCTGCAAGCTCGAAATCTGAATTACTTACTCCGGTGGCTTTTAAAAGGAGTAACATTCCACTTTATACAGAAACTGCGGTTCTAGAACTGAGCGATGCACACTTGGTCGAGAGCAAATGCAAAAAAGTGCTGCTCAGGCTGCTGCTGTTCGTATCGTAATAGTTTGCAGTTTTTTGAGCAAGTCAACAGACCAGAAGCTCCATTTAAGTGGAATTACGAAGGATTTAAATCGAAAGCATAACAAAAGAAAATATTCTATTGCTTGTTTGTAAAGCCAGTCGACCCTGCGCAAACAATGCTTTGCCTTGTTGTAAGTCAAACAAATTACTATCCTATTGAAAACGGATCTAACCTATGCGTGCCCTTGTTATACTTCTCACTTATGCAGCAATATTGGCCATTCTTTATGGTGTTGTTCACTATGGTATTTTAGTGTTTGCACAGTAATGAAATTTCTAAATTTCTTAGACAAATTACTGACTTCAGCTTCACTGGTTGTACTCTTGGCCTATTTGGGATTGTTGTTATTGGACAGGTCGGGATGAAGAATAAACCCAAATTCTGTAAGTCATGTGAAAAAGAAACGAAGATTGTGAGGCATGGTCATTGCTACAAGTGTTTGGCGTAATATGTAGTAAAAGAGTGACTCAAAAAGGTTGGTTCTGATCGCCAATAAAGTCACGATCTACCAATCAATCCGTGACACAGGTTTGTGAAATCTACCTTTTAGGTCAAATAGCTGTGTCCACGTACGTAACAGTGCTTATTGAAGATAAGCCTTTATAGCCTGCTGTCTTTTAGATGCTTGAAGTTGGTCGTTGATTTCAATGAGTTTTTTATTGAATGCATCGTTCAATTCAAGCAGTTTCAAATCATTTTTGCTTAGACTATACGGATCATCCTCTAGTTGTTTTCGCAACACTAGGTCATTCCATACAACGGCGATAATATCTTTCTCTCGATCGGTCATACCACCTATATCGACCGGCAAACGAAATTGTTTAGCATGTAAAAAACCGATAATCGCAGAAGAAGAATTCAGATATCCTGGGAAAGAACGGGATATACAACGATGTGAAGGGATGACACATCGAAATTGACTTTCATAATTGTAAATCTACCGACATCAGATATATGAACCAAAGGCCAGTAATATAACAACAATTCACTTGGTCAAATCTCACATCTGCCTACTAATTTAGACATCAGTTTTCAACTTGTCTTAGTAATGATTGTTACTTATCTGCCACGACACAAATTGACCCACATCATCGTACTAAAGCATTTCTTACTATGCTGAATTAATAGTATTGTACCTGTAAATTTATACCACCTAATACAACCACTAAAGACTATTTCTAAAGTGTAGATGTTGTGGATATTGTTACTATGTGTCGTGACTTTAAGTAATTTCTATATCTATGGTGTCACGCTAAGGATCAGTTTCGTCGTTGTTGTCGTTTAAGACGGCTCTATTGGAGATAACTTCCCCCGTCTCTGGTTCCTCTACACGGTTGTAGGCCACATCAGCTACATTCGCCCTCCAAAACGTCTACAGTAGTACTGGGCTGCTTGTGCAATCGTGCAGTAGGTCGGATCAGAACGATTAAAAAGATGCTTTTCTTCTATCGGGATCGGCCTCAGAAGTTTTTGGTTTGTTAGAACTTCTCGCAACTTGGTATTCTCACCACGAGCCTCACCAATAAGTTGCTGCATAAAGCCAAGTCGTTTTTCCGGGGGTAAAGTGTACAATACTTCTGCCAGTCTTTTGGCACGGTCAAAAAACTCGGCATTCGTTCTCGCTTTTGTTATAC
>JAAEZW010000376.1 GCA_018222665.1 Paracoccaceae bacterium | reverse complement strand
GGTGCCGCCCACGCAGGAAGAGGTGTTGATTTTGTTCGCGGTCTCCGCCCTTGCCACCGCGGGGCACTATACCATGACGCTGGCCTTTGCGGCAGCACCCGTCAGCGTGACGCAACCCGTCGCATTCCTACAATTGATTTGGGCTGTGTCGATTGGGGCCGTCTTTTTTGGCGAACCCATTGATCCCTTTGTGATCGCGGGGGGGCTGATTATTGTTGGATCCATCAGTTATATGAGCTGGCGTGAAGCGGTTCAAAAACGAAAAGAGATCACGCCTCATGCCACGGCACCAAAAACTTGAGTCAACTCCCAGTTTTTGCGGGTCGCGCACCTAATATCATTTGGAAATCAGACGTTTAATTACTCATGCTTACTATTGATCATATCGTCCTAAGTTCAACCGATCTTGCACGCGACGCAGCCGCCTTGGAAGAACGCCTTGGCGTGCCCCTGTCTGAGGGTGGGAAACACGCCCTTTTTGGAACCCACAACAAACTTTTGCGTTTGGGGGATCTCTATCTGGAACTGATCGCGATTGATCCTGACGCACCAAAACCAGAACGTGCGCGTTGGTTCGCTTTGGATGATTTTTCAGGTGACATGCGTTTGACGAATTGGGTCATGGCCACGGAAAAACCCCGACGCGTGATTGGAAAAACCCTGATGGGCACCGGCGAATTGATCACCGTGTCGCGGGGGGATTTGAAATGGCAGATCACTGTCCCAAAATCGGGTAAACTGCCATTGGATGGATTTGCACCTGCCATTATTGATTGGATGGGGGCACAAACGCCAACGGAACGTCTACCAGATGTAGGGTGTTCATTGGAAAAATTTGTTGTGTCGCATCCACATGCAATTTCCTTGCGTTCATTTCTAAGCCCGCTATATTCTGATCCGCGCGTGGATGTGCGCGGATCGGTGGTGCCATCATTTCACGCGACGCTCAATACCCCCAAGGGAACAGTCACACTGACCTCGTGATCCGTGATGCACTACCTGATGATGCGCGTGGGGTTGCCGATATTTGGAACCATTATATCCGCGACACCTTGGTGACGTTTAATTTCGCTGAAAAATCGGTCGCGGATGTGGTCGTTGATATCACTGCACGACGGGCGTTGGGCCATGGATTTTTCGTGGCGCAAAGTGATGCGGGCATTGTGGGCTTTGCCACCTATGGGCAATTTCGCGGTGGCGTAGGATATGCGCATACAATGGAACATACTGTGCAATTACACCCCGATCATTTTGGTGGTGGAGTCGGACGGGCGATTATGATGCACACATTAGATCACGCCAAAGCTCAAGGAGCCCATTCCATGTTTGCAGGCGTCAGTTCGGGGAACCCAGCGGGCGTGCAGTTTCATGAACGTTTGGGATTTCAAAAAATCACGACCTTGCGCGAAGTGGGGCGCAAATTTGATCAATGGCTTGATCTGGTGTTGATGCAGAAAATGCTTTAGGCTGGGATGAATTAGGATGCACCCATGTCAATTTGGAAACGAATATCAGATGCGCTAGCCGCCCTTGCACAAGGCGAAGGGCTTTCGGCGGTTTTTGAAAAACTGCGCACGCCCCCCGAACGCACGATTGGTTTTACTATTGCGGTCATTGCATTGGGTGCAAAGATGGCCAAGGCGGATGGATTGGTGACGCGGGATGAGGTGACAGCGTTTCGTCAGGTGTTTCACATTCCTGCCTCAGAAACCCAAAATGCAGCACGTGTGTTTGATTTGGCACGCAAGGATGTTGCGGGATTTGATCTTTATGCCGCACGTATTCGCGACATGTTTGGGGCAGGGCATCAGGCCTTGGTCGATCTGCTTGAGGGATTGTTTTACATCGCGGTTGCGGATGGCAGGTATCATCCGAATGAAAACGTATTTTTGGAAGAGGTCGCACGGATTTTTGGCGTTCAATCGCGCGATTTCGTCAACATGCGCGCGCGCTTTGTTCCCGATGAAAACCCAGACCCCTATTGCGTTCTGGGGATTGATCCCACTGCGAATGCCGAAACCGTGCGTCAGGCTTGGCGCGCCCTGGTGCGGGAATATCATCCTGATCGGATGATTGCCCGTGGCGTTCCGGAAGAGGCGATGAAACTCGCTGAAAAACGCCTTATTCAGGCCAATTGGGCATATGAGGAAATCCTCAATACCCGTAGGTAGGCTTATATGCGCATCGCAACCTATGATGTTGAATGGTTTGATGCCCTGTTTGATCGCAATTCCAATCCGCTGATCGATCAAAAATGGTCCTCACGCTATAACGTGACACGCGCGGATCAATGGCATGCGGCGGGACAGGTGATGCG
>JAAEZW010000375.1 GCA_018222665.1 Paracoccaceae bacterium | reverse complement strand
GTTCATGGTGAAACGTGGTGCGTTTAAGGATTGCGATATCGCGATCACATGGCACCCTGGATCCATCGCAACAGTTGTGACGGGATCATCCCTTGCGGCGGCGCGGGTGGATTTCGAATTTTTTGGCAAGGCAAGCCATGCATCGGCCAGTCCTGATTTGGGCCGTTCAGCACTTGATGCGGTTGAATTGATGAACGTCGGTGTGAATTACATGCGCGAACATATGTCGGATCAGGCGCGTATTCACTATGCCTATATTGATGCAGGTGGGATTTCGCCCAACGTGGTTCAAGCCTATGCAAATGCACGCTATGTGGTGCGCGAACCCTCGGTGAAAGAAGCGGTCAAATTGATCGACCGCGTCGTGAACGTGGCCAAAGGCGCGGCCTTAATGACAGAAACCGAAATGAAGTGGCGTTTGGTTACCATGTCAGCTGAGGTAATCGCAAACACACCCCTGTGTCAGGCAATGGAAAAAAACCTGCACATGCTGGGCGCCCCCGATTTTACGGATGTCGATGTCGCCTATGCAAAACGGTTCCAAAACACATTAGAGCAAAAGGATATTACAGCCTCATATTCTATGCTGGGCCTCGGGGTTCAGCGGGACAAAGTGTTGGCAGATTTCCTTCCCCCCATGGGCCATCAATCCAATGATTTACCTGCATCCACAGATGTGGGTGATGTCAGTTGGGTTGTCCCCACGGTACAATTGTGGGGGGCAAATTATGCGATCGGAACACCCTATCACACATGGCAAATGGTTGCGCAGGGAAAAAGTTTGCCTGCATTAAAGGGCATGGTGCACGCCGCAACAGTTATGGCGATGACAGGCGTGGATGCGGTTCTGAACCCAGAATTGCGCGAACAGGCTTGGGTCGATTTGAAGGCGCGCGTTGGAGAAGAGGGATACGTCAGCGCATTGCCTGATGATGCGCAACCCCCGATAAAGGAAATGGCGGGATAAAGCGCATTAAGCTGTTTGAGCCGTTTTCAGGTCCAGACGAAGTCGGTTGCGTATATGTGTTGCCACGCCGGTGGTGATTGGATCAGAGCTGAGTTCATATGTGAAACCCATGCGTTCCCAAAACGCGCATCCTCGGGTGTTAGGTTCTAATACCGCGACGAAAACTTCGCTGCAGTTTTTTTCGATTGCCGTATTTTTCATGTGTTCAAACAGGATGGGACCATACCCTGATCCGCGGATATCAGTCGATAGGATTAGTAATCCTAGGTAGCTGCTGTTGGGATTTGGGTATCCAAAACTTTGTTCGCATACGCCTTGGATTACGCCGTGCTCATCAAATAAACCCAGCCGAATACACTCCGCAGGATCGCCCCCAGGTGGGGCGTTTTGGAACAGTTCGTCAATCGTTTTATCCGAGGGGGCAAGCCCCGTTTCCAGAATGATATAATCCTGCGCACGGTCGTAGAAATCACGCAATGCAGGGCGGTCATCGGGATCACTTAGATCGCGAATGATCCACCCCGCCTGCAGCATTACACCATGCGATCTAACATACGTTCCATGAATTTTTGCCCTTTATTCATCTGCGCGATGCTGATGAATTCATCCGCTTGATGCGCCTGTGCAATATCGCCTGGGCCGCAGATACAGGCGGAATAACCTGCATCCTGAAACTGACCCGCTTCGGTGCCATAACTGACCACATGTGTGCCATTGTCGCCTGTCAGGGACCGCGCTAATGTTTCGGCTGCGCCGTTTTCCTCGGGGCGCAGACCGGGGACAGAGGCGCGCGTTTCAATCTTGATCGAGGTTTCGGGGCGCACGGCCTGCATGGCGGCCTCGACACGGCGGACTTCGTCACGGTACTTCGTTTCCCAATCGCGTCCATCTTCGCCCGGAACAACACGGAAATCGATGCCAAACACACAATCCTTGGCCATGATGTTTTGTGCGGTGCCGCCGTGGATGGTACCAATATGCGCAGTGGTCCATGGCGGTTCAAATAGGGACGCGGTTGCCGTTGGTGTTTTTTTCGCGTTTTCTTCGTTGACTTGATTGGCCCAGCTGATCAAACGACCCGCTTCCAAAATGGCGCTGACGCCAAGGGTTGGGTTTGAACTGTGCACTTCATAGCCCGTAATATGAGTGCGATGTACTTGGCTGCCCTTATGGCTGGTCACAACCTTCATCATTGAGGGTTCGCCGATAATCGCCAATTCCGCCTTGGGGAAAATCTCCTGCATCCGCGCGATCATGGGCGGTGCACCTGTGCATCCAACCTCTTCATCGAAGCTCAGGGCCAATTGCAAGGGGCGGGCTAGCGGGCGCGATTTGCCCTCGACTATGGCCCAGATTGAAAGGG
>JAAEZW010000014.1 GCA_018222665.1 Paracoccaceae bacterium | reverse complement strand
CCGTGACGTTGAGCCGCCTCAAGTGCATCAAATTGCCCCCCATCAGAAAAGCTATCAGGGGTGACATTTAAAATTCCCATGATGATGGGTTTGTTAAATACTAATCCTTGGATATCTGCACGCGGCTGCGTCAGACGCATCACTTCATCTTCGCTAAGATCATGCGCAGAGATGCGGCGCACATCACCATCACGGGCGTAAACAGCGCATTCAGTAAACCAATAATTTAGATCGCAGAAATTTACGGCATCCTTGGGGCGGTCAAAACCGCGTTGCAACAGGGGGCGTAGGTAACGCATTCAAGAATGCTCCTATCGGTAAAGCGCCGAAATATCAAAATCAGTGATTGATTGCAGGCTGTTCACACCATCCACAGTTTCAGCACCAATCAAAGAACAGGATTTGGCATCCAATTCCTGCCCCAACCAAATGGCCAGTGACGCTGGCGCATAACTTTCAAATGTATCCGTCGCATCCATAACCATTTTGGTGGGTGCCCAAATGGCCAATCGATTATTCTTGATGGCCCAGTCCAATTCGGTGCGCGTTGCAACCACATCACAATGATCAGAATGCGCCGCAATCATCAATGCATTTTGTTCAACGGAGAGCAAATCTATATGCGCCTGTGCAATGGGATCACCAGTGTGGGCGCGCGGTCCTTCGACGGCCTCTACACACAAAACAATAGCTGCGTTTTGCGCATGTAATCGTGACAGAAGATCCGCAGTATTCTGTCCCTCTAAAGCAGAATTTGAAATGAACAAAATGTTTGGATGCACGGCTTCTGGTTCGGCAACGGGGGCATATCCACGCCCGCCACGCACAATTTCAACGCCCAAGGCACCTGGGCCGCGATCCAGTTTTTCGATACGGATAAAGACACGAATGGCCTGAGGTTCCAACAAAATGCGATCGGCAATGCGTTGCGCCAGAGTTTCCAATAGGTTCAGCCGTTCCGCACCCAGTTCGATTGCAATCGCCTCGGTCAGGCGATCATAGGACAGGATGCGATCCACATCGTCTAGGATGGGTTGTTCAATTGGCTGCACTTCGACCACGATGTTGAAACTGACCCGCTGGGTCACACCGCGTTCTAACTGGAAAGCGCCAATTTCAACTTCGACAATAAGATCGCGTAACGAAATACGGTCATACTGCGTTGAAATTGAACTGGCTTTTGCACGTTCAAGCGGATGGGCAAATGCCAATCTGGTTTCATCATTCATGGGTCGGCTCCTATGCCCAATCTTCGCACAGGTTTTGCAGTTTTTTTGCCACCGCGTCTAGTGTGAATTAGTTTTGGGAAACGCGCGCTGGTTTCGTATAGAAATGATGAAAACCAATGGTCGCGGTGCGTTCAAAAGCGCGGGACCAACGCGGGCGCACGGCTTTGGTATGATAAAATGTCGCCCCACCCGTTAATGTGCGCGGCAATCCATCAATCATCATTTTGGCCACCTTGCCCACCATTTGATAGGCCTTTGGTTCGCGGATCACTTCGGCGCGTCCATCACAGGTATAGGTAAATTGGCAGGAAAATTTACGGCCCGTTCCCTGATTGATCACACCGCAGATGGTATCAGGGAACGACGGGCTGCTAACACGGTTTAGGATAACCTCGGCCACGGCAAACTGGCCCTTCACGGTTTCACCCCGCGCTTCAAAATAGAGCGCTTCGGTTAAACAGGCCCATTCTTTACCGCCTTTTGCGGTAGGCAAACTACGCAAATACGCCTTGGAATACACACCTGCATCCGTCTTGGGGGAGTTAACTGGGCCAAGATCGCCATGAGGAAGGGCCGCAAATTTTTGCTGATCAAGGCGCATTAAACCCATAATTGGGTCAATTGGGCGTTCGGCATAGGCATGGGTTGCAAGGACGAAAATCGTCACAAAACATGAAATCAGACGTGTCATTTTGATGTTGCACTCAGTCGCACAAAATAGGCGTTTTCGAATGTCCCTTGGTTAATCATGCACTCTGCGCATGTTGAATGGTTGCGCCACTCCCCGATTGTTGTGCGGGGGTTTAGCCTGTTTTGCTTGCAATGGCAAGTTGCGCTGCAGCAAGCTTTGCAACCGGGACGCGGAACGGCGAACAGGATACGTAATCCATTCCAATCTGACGACAAAATGCGATGGATTCAGGGCTACCGCCATGTTCCCCACAAATCGACAAAACAATTTCGGGATCAACCTGTCGCGCACGATCAACGCCGATGCGCAACAATTCCCCTACCCCTTCTGTATCTAGGGTGTGGAACGGATCCTCTGGAAACACGCCTTGGTTCACATAATCGGACATAAAGCGGCCCGCATCATCGCGCGACAACCCATAGGTCATTTGTGTTAAGTCGTTTGTACCAAAGCTTAAAAATGCCGAATGCTGTGCAATATCATCTGCGCGCAGGGTCGCGCGCGGTGTTTCCACCATGACCCCCAATTTATAGGTGAAATCCGTGCCGCGTTCATTGCGCACGGCAGCGGCAACCGCGTCAATGCGATTGCGCACCAACTCGACCTCGCGCTTGGCACTGACCAAGGGGATCATTATTTCGGGCACAACTGTTTCGCCGTCTTGGGCAGATTCAACAGTTGCCTCAAAAATCGCACGCGCCTGCATTTCGTAAATCTCTGGCACCTTGATGCCCAATCGAACACCCCGCATGCCCAACATGGGGTTGTATTCACCCATCGATTCGACCCGCTGTGTCACGGTGGACAGGGGCAAATCCAATGCCTCGGCCAGATTCAGCAACCCCGCCCGATCGGTTGGCAAAAATTCATGCAAGGGCGGATCAAAAAGGCGAATGCATACTGGCAACCCCCGCATGATACGGAACAATTCGATGAAATCGGCCCGCTGCATCGGCAACAAACGGTCCAAAACGGAACGTCGATCATGCGCCGCATCCGCGAAAATCATTTCACGCATCACTGTCAATCGATCAACATCAAAGAACATGTGTTCCGTACGGCATAGCCCAATGCCCTGCGCATCGAAATTGCGCGCGGTCTGCGCGTCCCGCGGTGTATCGGCATTTGCGCGCACGCGAATATCGCAGTTCTCGGCAGCCCATTTCATGAAGGTCTGAAAACTATCGTCCAGTGCGGCTTCCACCATCTTTGGCTGACCTGCCAAAACCTGACCATTCGTTCCATCAATGGTGATGATGTCGCCTTCGGCAAATGTGCGACCATCTGGCGTTGTCATGCGTTTTTTGGATGGTTGAAATTTAATATCTGATGCCCCAACCACGCAGGGCAATCCGATGCCCCGCCCGATCACAGCCGCGTGGCTGGTCATTCCACCACGTTCTGTCAACACACCCGCAGCCGCGTGCATGCCGCGAATATCCTCTGGGCTCGTTTCACGACGCACCAAAATACACGCCTCACCACGCGCTGCATGCGCTTGGGCCGTGAGGGCATCAAACACAATCTTGCCACTGGCGGCACCCGGACTGGCGGCAACAGCGGTGGCCAAAACATCGCGTTTCGCCTCTGGATCGATCTGTCTGTGCAACAATTCGCCGAGCGCACGTGGGTCAATGCGCATGAGTGCCTCTTGCTGCGGAATGATCCCATCTTCGGCCAGTTTGACCGCAATCCGCATGGCCGCATTCGCACGACGATTGACACGAACACCATCCAAAATGAACAATTCGCCATTTTGAATGGTGAATTCAATCTGCATTTCTTCACGCAGGCGATGTCGCATCAGCTTGGCCTGTTCAACCAATTTTGCGAAAATTTCAGGCTCACTATCCTGAAGTGAGGGACCGCGCGGATCATGCGCAAGGAACAATGCCTTACGATGTTGTTCCAGCGCATCGCGCCCCTGACTTTGGCGGGCATAGCGTCCCATGATGCGCTCTTCGCCTGTATAGCCATCCACCAGTTGCAGGACACCAGAACCGCTTTCACCCTGACCAATGCCAAAGGCCATTTTTTGCACAACCAAACCCAAGCCTGCATCTGCAGGCGCGCCTTTCGCTTCGCGCAGCAGGCGCGCGGTTGTCCCCTCCCATGCACGCGACATTGAACGCAAAACTTCTGTCAGTTGATCCGAAATACGCTGCGGGAATTCTTCGCCTGTTTCGTCAGAATAGGCATGCAGTGCCGCGGCTAATGCCGCCTGATCTTGGCCCTCGATATGTTCAAATGCGTCTGGATCCAAACGGGCCACATTGATCGAATAAGATTGAACAAACCGCAGATAAAGATCAACCGCGGCCTCTTGGCCCAATTTATCGGACAGTTCGACATAACGTGCATCGTTCATGCCGATGTTCAAAATCGCACTTGGTCCCCCCCAATCCACACTTTCAGAGGATGGGCGCACACACAAAATATCATCAGGCGAAAACTGATTTAGGATCGCGTCCAAATCGGGTTTATGGCCTGCCGCAATGGATTTCACCATTTCAAAAGATAGGGCAACAGTTGACGGAACAGGCAAATCCAAACGTACCAGACGTTGAAGACATTTTGCGCGACCACCATGGGTTGGTGTCGCGATTGTTGCGGTTGGTGTGATCAGGTCAATCGTCGGCATATCGTGCTGCATTGCGGCGTTAATCGTCTCGCCGCAGCATAGCGAAGTGTGACCATCAATCAAGGAAAAGCTGCGTTTGACGCAGGGTGAGGCAGCCTAGGCCGCCTCAATCCGTCCTAAATCGGCAACGCGGGCGCAGGTATTGCGCACCTGTGACAATAAGTTCAAACGATTGCGGCGCACAATTTCATTCTCTGAATTCACCTGAACCGCTTCAAAAAATGCGTCAACGGGCGCGCGCAGGGCCGCCATTGCCCCCATCGCGGCGGCAAAATCCTCTGCCTGCATGGCTGCGTCAATTTTCGGCCCCTGCGTTTCAAGCGCGCCGAAGAGGGCACGCTCTTCATCGGTTTCGGCAAATTTCACGTCCGCGCCAAACGAATATTCAACGCCGTCTTTCTCTTCTGCTTGGGTCAGAATATTGTTCGCACGACGGAACCCTTGGACCAAGTTTTCGCCATCCTCTGACGCAAGGAACTCGGACAGGGCCTCGGCCCGTTTTGCCAGTAACGCGATGTCGTCATTTCCATCCATCGCCACGCAGGCGTCAATGACATCATGGCGAATGCCGCGGTCACGCAGATAAACCTTTAGTCGGTCATGGAAGAAGCCCAGCAAATCAGTTGCAACAGCGGATGCATTTTCGACATTTGCAAAACGCGCCATGTGTTCTACGGCTGTGTTCAACAATGGCAGTCGGATTTGATTTTCCAACACCAACCGAATGATCCCCAATGCTGCACGACGCAAGGCGAATGGATCCTTTGATCCTGTTGGTTTTTCGTCAATCGCCCAAAATCCACACAGCGTGTCCAATTTATCCGCCAGGGCGACTGTCGCAGACACATCCTCGGTCGGGACATCATCAGATGGTCCCAACGGTTGCCAGTGTTGTTCACAGGCATTGGCAACCTCTTGTTCAACACCTGCGGCCTCGGCGTAATAGCGGCCCATCAATCCCTGCAATTCAGGGAATTCATAGACCATTTCCGAGGACAGGTCCGCCTTGGCGATACCCGCGGCCTTTTGTGCCAATCCAGCATCCGCAGATGTCGCAGTGGACAGATCACCCGCAAGAGCAACAATGCGATCAATCCGGTCCTTTTGGCTACCCAACTTATTGTGGAACGTCACATTTTCCAATCGCGCGGTCCACGCGTTTAGTCCATCGTTCTGCGCGACGCGCAAATCATTTTCCCAAAAGAATTTCGCATCGGCCAAACGTGCCGACAGAACCTTTTGATTGCCCGCAAGAATGGTTGCGCCCTGATCCGCGGTTTCGCGGTTCGCAACGGTGATAAAGCGGGTGATTTTGCCCGATTTCGTATCCCGAACGGAAAAGAATTTCTGATGTTCGCGCATCGATGTTTGCAAAACCTCTGGCGGCAGTTCCAAAAATTCTTGGTCAATTTCCCCCATCAACACCACCGGCCATTCCACCAATCCCGACACCTCTGCCAATAACCCTGCATCCTCGACGACGTCTAGACCACTTGCAAATGCGATGTTCGTGGCGTCCTGCCAAATCATTTGCGCGCGCTCTTCTGGGTCCAGAATAACGTATTCCTTTTTGAGAGTTGCCGCATAATCGTCAAACCCAGATACAATAATCGGCGCACCCGATGACATGAACCGATGCCCCATGGTTTGGTTGCCACTTTCAATGCCATCAATATTCACCGGGACAACTGTCGCATCCACATCATCGCTTAGCACGCAAATGATTGAATGAAGTGGACGCACCCAGCGTAGGGAACCTGCCCCCCAGCGCATTGATTTTGGCCATGGGAAATTGCGAATGGCGTGCTCTAATACTTCGGCAATGATGGCGGCTGCTGGACGGCCTGGTTTTTCGATGGTTGCGAAATACACCTGACCCTTTTTTTCGTCCCGCACCTCAAGTTGATCTTTGCTTAGCCCTGCACCGCGCAAAAACCCCTCGATCGCTTTTTCAGGGGCGTCCACACGCGGGCCTTTGCGTTCTTCACGCACCGTGGGGCTTTCGCTTAGCACATCTTCAACTGCCAGTGTCAGTCGGCGCGGTGTTGAAAAGGCGGCCGCACCTGCATAGGTCAGCCCTGCATCGACCATCCCGTTTGTGATCAATTTTTTCAAATCTTCTGCGGCACGGCGTTGCATGCGCGCAGGAATTTCTTCTGAGAAAAGTTCAATCAATAGGTTTGGCATACTTAGTCCCTTTCAGGGCAATTTGGATCTTTGGGTGATCCGTCATATAATTTGTCACCACAGTCGTTCACTTCGTGCCAGACGTATCCACGTCCATCAGCATAAATTGCAACAACTCGGTCAATCCCGTATTCGATATTGCGTTGACCCCAAAATGCCACCGCATTTCCGCTGGCAAGGTCATTTCCAATTTGTTCCGCATCAAAGCAATCAAACCAGCCGGGGGCGACCCGTGGTTCGGCCTCTGGATGCAGCTCAAAACTTTCGGTCAACATTCCGATGGATTGATCGGTTTGGAAACACGCACGGTAGCGAATGGGCGAACTATCCGCATCAATCGCGCTGAGCGATGATACAGGAATTTCCTCGGGCGCGCCCGTGACCACATAGGTCAGAACAACGCGGTTATCCGTTTCGCTTACGTCGTCATAAAACCCGTAGATTTGCAAATAAAACATCGCAGCCCCCGCAAGGACGGCACAGATCACAATCACGGAAACGATGAAACGTCCGTTCATGCCGTGTATCCCCCCGCTTCGGTCAGGACAAAGGCATCAGCACATTTTTTCGCCAAACTGCGCACGCGCCCGATATAGGCCTGTCGTTCGGTCACGGAAATTACACCACGTGCATCCAGAAGGTTAAAGATGTGGCTTGCCTTGATGCATTGATCATATGCGGGATGCGCCATGATGATGCGTTTGGATGTTTTGGGATCGATGTGTTCCTGATCCAGAATGGCCTGACACTCGGCCTCGGCCTCTTCGAAATGACGCAGCAAAACTTCGGTGTTCGCTATATCGAAATTCCAGCGCGCGTATTCCTGTTCTGTTTGTTTGAAAACATCACCATATTTCAACGCAATGGGCGCATCGGGATCGTTAAACGGCATATCCATGACGTGATCAACGCCCAAGACGTACATGGCCAAGCGTTCCAAACCATAGGTCAACTCACCAGACACAGGGTGGCAATCATGCCCACCAACCTGTTGGAAATATGTGAATTGGCTGACTTCCATGCCGTCACACCACACTTCCCACCCAAGGCCCCAGGCACCCAATGTGGGGCTTTCCCAGTCATCCTCGACAAAACGGATGTCATGTAGTGCCATATCGATTCCAATCGCCTCAAGCGACCCCAGATATTGATCCTGCAAATCAGGGGGGCTTGGTTTGATCAAAACTTGATATTGGTAATAATGCTGCAACCGGTTTGGGTTTTCTCCATAGCGGCCATCAGTGGGTCGCCGAGAAGGTTGCACATAGGCCGCTGCCCAAGGCCGCGCGCCCAGCGAGCGCAAGGTTGTCGCAGGGTGAAACGTGCCCGCGCCCACTTCCATATCATACGGTTGCAAAACGGCGCATCCCTTGGCCGCCCAGTAATTTTGCAATCTTAGAATAATTTCTTGAAAAGATTTAGGTTTTTCAATTGTCATAGCGTTGAAACCTTATTCATGCGGCGCGATTTGCCCCTAAATAGGCAAAGCGGCCATGGCGGTCAATGAAGGGCCGCGAAATTTAGACAAAAACGAGACATCGTAGCGCGGGGAAAATTTCGTCAGATAAAACTAGAAATCCGCGAAATGTTTGGTATGACCAACAAATAAGTGGAATTAGAGCTTATTTAAGAGGTTGGGATGCGGTATTATTTGGGTTTATGCGTTGCGATGTGGATGTTATTGATTGCAGGTGCAAGCGCGGCGCAAGACATGCACTGGATCCAAATCGAAGCGCAACCAAGTCTGCTTGAGGCGGAAACGCGCGCACGCATCTATGCCCAAGAATTCCCTGACACACAAGCGCATTCCATTGGATCTGGTTGGTACGCCATTACCCTTGGCCCTCTGCCAGAGGATAAGGCGGATTTGCGCATGTCACAATTGCGCGCACGTGCTGCGATCCCGCGGGATAGCTTTTTGGCAACTGGTGCAAATTATCGGCAACGCATTTACCCAATCGGCTCCACACCTGCGGCCGTAACACCAGCGCAAACTGTCGAAGCAGAGGTCGTCCAAGAAGAAGCGACACAAGTGTCGGTGGTTGAAACTGCTGAAAGCGCCGCGTCAGAACAAGCCAGCCCAGAACAAAGTATTTATGTACCCGACGAAACCCTAAGCGTAGCGCGTGCTAGCGAAGGATTGCTCAGCCGTGAAGAAAAGATGGACCTGCAACTTTATTTGCAATGGGCGGGATACTACAATAGCACGATTGATGCCTCTTTCGGTCGCGGCACACGCCGTTCAATGGCTGCATGGCAAACCGATAACGGGCATGAAGATACTGGGGTTTTGACCACCGCGCAGCGGGAACAGTTGCGTGCACAGTATTTTGCAATTTTTAATGGTCTTGGACTTGAAACACACCGTGACTTAGAGGCGGGTATCAGCATCGATTTACCCAAAGAGGTCGTCGCATTTGACGCCTACGCAGCACCGCTGGCCCATTTCAAATCACAGGATGCATCGTCGCCCGCTCAAATCTTTTTGATTTCTGCTGCAGGAAATCGCGGCGATTTGGCCGCGATCTATCGCGTTTTACCAACCCTTTCCATCGTTCCAATGAACATCGAAAAATCGCTGAACAAGGATCGTTTCGTAATCACGGGTGCAGGAACATCTACGCGTGCATTTATCACCGCGTCACACAAGGGTGGTGAAATTAAAGGATTTGGATTGATTTGGCCCAATCAAAACGAGGAACAATTCGACAGACTTGTCGCACATATGCGCAAAAGCTTTGAAACATTCTCAGGCACATTGGACCCAAGCCTAAGCGTCGCAATCAATGATCCTGAAACGGAGTTTGGCGTTGCGATCCGCAAACCAGCCTTTGTCAAAAGTGCGGTGTTCGTTTCGGATCAAGGCCACGCAATGACCGACACCAGCAACCTTGAACAGTGTAGCTCTCTGACCATTAGCGGCACCTATGATGCCGAGATTATCGCGCGTTCTGAAACAGGCGCAGGATTGCTGTCCCCTAAATCTGATTTTAACCCCATCTCTTATGCGAAATTGGGTAACGCAGTGCGTAAGGGCGACAAAACCTTTTTGTCGAGCTACCCCTACGGCGGACGCCTCGGCTTGGCCTCTGTGACCCAGGCAACGGTGATCGAAACAACCGATCTATCGGGGAACGCAGAAAAATTCCGTTTGGATTTGTTGGCAGAGCCTGGTGATTTTGGCGGGGCTGTTTTGGATCAATCAGGAAACCTAACTGGTATATTGGTGAGCCGAGATGACACTGGCCGCGTTTTGCCCAACAATGTGAACTTTGCGGCTGCCACTGATGCATTGGCGAGCATGATGCAATCCGCAGGGCTGCGGTTACGGACAGGCAAAACCAACCGGTTGGATGACGTGGCCTTGATCGCATCGGCGCAAAACATCCTAACACCGATTGAATGTTGGATTGATTAAGCGGCCTGCCAAAATCGGCGCGTAAACAACACAAAAACGGCCATCAGTTCCAGCCGGCCTAAAATCATGCCAAAGATCAGCAATCCTTTGGCCGTGCTATTTAGGTTTTCAAAATTCCCTGTTGGGCCAATTTCTGGCCCAAGGCCTGGGCCGATATTTCCGATCGCTGTCGCCGCACCCGACAGCGCCGTAATGAAATCCAAGCCCGTCAACCCCAACAAAAACGCCAATGCCCCAAGTGAGATAAAAAACATCACAAAGAACACCATGACCGAGTCCATGACGTCCTGCGAAATTGGACGATCTTGGAAATGCGGAACATGCACGCTGTTTGGGGATTGGATGCGGCGCAGTTGCGTTGACATGGCCGCAAGCATAATTTGATAGCGAAAGATTTTCACCGAACACGCGGTTGATCCCGCGCAACCACCAATCAATCCAATGAAGAAGAATACCGCCACCATGGGCGCGCCCCACAACATATAATCAGCAGATGCGTAACCCGTACCACTCATGATCGAGATGATATTGAATAGGGCCTGACGAAACGCCTGTTCAATAGCAAAGTTCTGCGAATAGATAAGGTAAACCGTACTGAATGCGATAATCACTGCCAATGTCGCCACAAACCCGCGGATTTGTTCATCGGTAAAGATGGGCCGCGCACTGCCATTTAAAAGCTGGACGAAGCGTACAAATGGCAAGGCAGCTAAAACCATATAAAGTGATGCCACATATTCCGCAGGCCCTGACATTGCGGCGAATGATGCATCATGGGACGAAAACCCACCTGTTGCCACGGTCGTCAGGGCGTGGATAAGCGCATCAAATCCCGACATATCGGCAATGATATAACTTAGGAAACAGGCAATCGTCAAACCAATATAGATGATCGAAATTTGCCCTGAAATTTGCGTGGCACGCGGTAAAATCTTCCCCATTGTGTCAAAGGACTCCGCGCGGAAAATCTGCATGCCACCAACGCGCAACTCAGGCAAAAAAACCATCGCAACAACGATGATCCCAATGCCGCCTAACCAATTCAGTAGCCCGCGCCATAAGAGTAAACCACGCGGCAAATCATCCAAACCACTGATCACGGTTGATCCCGTCGTTGTCAGGCCCGAGGTCGCCTCGAAAACCGCATCGACAACAGAAGACTGTGTTGCCCCCATTAAAAATGGCAGGGCCGCAAAAATCGGCAATACCACCCAAACGCCTGTCGTAAGCAGAAATGTCTTTTGCAGCTCAAGTCCTTGGGATTTGCCATTCGAACACGACATCGAAACAAACAAGCCCGATAGCGTTGTAATCGCCCCCGCTTGAGCAAATACGCGCCAATGCGGGTTTCCATCCGCAAAATCCAAGATCATTGGGAAAATCATCATCACGCCAAGAAAGGCCACAATGATCCCGATCACGTATCCGATGGGTCGAATATCAAACATGACAAAACCGTTGGCGTTCAATCACACCAAAGTCAAGCGTGTTTATCCGCGGTGGATTAAGGATTCAAAGAAGCGCGGATCAATGGAATTCGATTCAAATGTGGATCCATTGGTCAAGACGGACACGGCATCATGGCTGTGCAGGCTTTCTTGGTGACTAGCCGCGACACGGTAATCTGAAATCCGCGCATCTGCGCTTAGTTGTTCTGCAAACAGGCGTGCAGCATCCTCGACAAAAATTGGATTTGCTGCGTTCAATTCCGCAAATGCCTGTTCATCTTCGCGCTTAACCATAACTTGGGTCTCAGTCGGGACAGCGCGGCGGCACATATCAATCACATCTTCGAACCAAAGCTTTTCGCCCTGTTCAAATTTAAGAGAAATGCGCGCCACCGAACGCTGTGAATGCGGTGTTGCCAACTGCCCACGCGATTGGCGTGCATGTTCAGAAAGTTCCAGTGAACAGGGACAGGTTGAACTATAAACATAATCAAGATGCATCATTTTATGACGCACACCTTCGTGTTCGACCAATTCCAGAGTAATGTCGTAATATTGATACCCCGATAGACCCGACCGCAGGCTATCCACCTTGATAGGGTATGAAAAGCGCAATGCGATGCGCGCATCAAAGCTTTCCAAATCAGATTTGTAATCATCCAAAACGGCCGAAACCACATCAAAACTAAATCGCTCTTCTGCGTGCTTATAAAAGCTGCGCATGATGCGCGACATATTGATGCCCTTTTTGTCAGATTCAAGGCTGACAGTGCCCGTTACTGAGGTTTCAAGCGTGATAGAACCACCCGCCTTGGTCGCGAAACTGATAGGCAGGCGAAAATTTGAAATGCCGACGTGTTGAATGACACGGTTTTCCCCACGGATCAGCGAACTGGGGCCATTTTGCAGATCTGGCAAGGTATCGCGATACGCAGCATCCACCACAAAATTATCTGGGAATTCGCGCGAAAGTTCTGGGTAAGCTGCGGGGAACAAGCCACGCAACGCGGTCAAATGCGGGCCATCCAATGCATCCGCACCTTTTTCTGCGATAAAGCTGCGCAAAACGTCCAATGCGGCCTGCGCCTCACTGCGTTCGATCTCTTTATCTACGTCGCGACTATGAATGTTCATGGCGAACTCCAAAACTTTCCTGTCCATATAATCTAGAGCGCAGATCAGAAAGTTTCCAGTAACGCTTTTCTCAATGTGAAAAGCGACAGTTTTAAAATTAACCCAAAGCCGCCAGAATATCAGCCAAAAGATCCTCTTGATCTTCTAACCCGACAGAGAAGCGAATTAGGCCATCCGTGATCCTCAAAGCGGCCTTTTGATCATCAGGCAGGCGTTGGTGAGTGGTCGTCGCTGGGTGCGTTGCAATTGATTTGGCATCCCCCAAATTATTCGAAATCACGGCAATTTGCAGGCGATTTAAGAACGCAAAACTGGCCTCTTGCCCGCCCTTAATTTCGATTGCGAATACGGTCCCACCGCTGCCCATTTGCTGCTGCACCAGATCATATTTTTCATGCGACGGGTGATTTGGATAAATTACGCGTGACAAATTTTCATGCCCACTTAATTTTTCTGCCAGAAACTGCGCCGTTGAGGCTTGGGCACGCACACGCAATTCGATGGTTTCCAAACCTTTTAGCATGACCCACGCTGTAAACGGACTCATCGAACCGCCAGTGTGCTTCATATAGGTTTCAATTGGTCCGCGGATCATATCCTTGCGCCCCAAAATGACACCGCCCAAGGTACGGCCCTGACCATCGATATGTTTTGTCGCGGAATACACCACCAAATCCGCGCCAAGCGCAATCGCGTTCGAAAATACAGGCGTTGTAAAGACGTTATCAATGATCACCAGTGCGTCATTGGCATGCGCAATTTCCGAAACTGCCGCGATGTCAATAACCTCAAGCGTCGGGTTTGAAATTGTTTCGAAAAACACAATTTTTGTATCAGGCGTCACGGCGGTGCGCCATGCATCCAAATTGGTACCATCCACAAACGTGACGTTCACGCCCATGCGCGGCATGATTTCTTCTAGTATGTACAGACATGATCCAAAGAGCGCCCGAGAGGCAACAACGTGATCCCCCGTGGACACCAAAGACATTAAGGCACCGTTTACGGCCGCCATGCCCGATGCAGTGGCAAAGGCATCTTCTGCGCCTTCTAGGGCCGCAATCCTATCTTCAAACATGGCAACAGTCGGATTGCCATAACGGGCATAGATAAATTCATCATCACCTGCCTGAATGAAGCGTGCTTGGGCATCTTCGGCTGTTTCGTAAACAAACCCTTGCGTCAGAAAAATCGCTTCGCTAACTTCGTTATATTGTGACCGACGGGTTCCGCCATGGACCATTTTTGTGCGTGATTTAAATGTATCGCTCATCTTATTCTCTGTGGCATTTCGCCAATAAAAAACCCCTTCCACTCGGCCAAGGGAAAGGGGGCTCTTTCTTCCTGACCTTTTAGCGGTTTATTTTACGTGGCCCGCAATCCGGTAACAAATCTCCACGAGCGCTTAGTATCCCAACGCAATCAGATGGTCAATCGCAACTGATCATCCTGAGAATGGCTGGGATGCGTTAATCCTTGTCTTCGTCAAATTCACCGTATTGTTGCAGAACTTTGTATTGTGTTGCCAAGAAGACCAAGAGCGCAAATGTCAGCCCGAAGGTTTTGAAATAAACCCAAACCTCGGATGATTGCGTGCGCCAAATGATTTCATTCAAGATCGCCAATGAAAAGAAAAAGATCATGATGCGACGCGAGATGATCATCCACCCCTCATCCTTCATGGGAACCGAACTGCCCAATATGGATTGAAGATAGGATTTGCCTTGCACCAACCCAAGCGCAATTGCCCCTCCAAACAAGACATAAACCAAGGTTGGTTTCATCTTGAAAAAGCTTTCGTCATTCAGGAAAATCGTCAAACCACCAAAAATCAGTACCAGAACCAGTGTCAGCAATTGAACCTTGGACACCTCGCCAAACAATCGCCATCCGATCACCGTTGAGACGCAGAGGAAGGGGACAAAAATCGCCGTAGCAAGGACAAAGCCCGTATATTCCTGGCCCGCAAATTCAACAACTTCGTTTTTGAAAAAGATGTAGGTCAAAAAGAAAACAGCCACGGGCAGCGTTTCTAAAATCGTTTTCAGCATTTGATTGTTTTGCTTCTGCTCGCTCATCTTATCCACCTAATTCCACAATCACTGCGCCCAGCGCAATTAAACACATCAAAATAATCCTGCGCGGTCCCACCTTTTCCTTTAGGACCAACCACCCAATCAGCGCCGCAAAGACCACGGATGTTTCCCGCAATATGGCGGCTTCGCCGACTTTGTCCAGACGTGTGGCCAACATGATTGAGCCAAAACTAAGGATTGCGACAAAACCACCGATATAGCCACGCAGAACCAGGGGGCCAAGTGAGGGACGATCCTGCATCCCCCGCCACCTGATTGCTGCAACTACGGGAAAGGTCACGCCATCCACCACAAAAAACCAAACTAGAAATGTAAATGGGTTCTCAGCTGCGCGAATTCCATAGGCATCATATGTCGTATAAAGGGCCACAAAAAACCCTGTTGCGATGGCAAACACCAAGGCAGGTCCAAATGTTTCGCGATTTGATTCCAAAAATATAAAATTATAGGCGGCCAACCCAAAAATACCGCAGAGCAGGACAACAACACCCATCCACTGAATCGCGCTAAAGGTTTCGCCGAAAATCAAATATGCCCCAAAGACGGTGAAGAGCGGCCCTGTTCCGCGCACGACGGGATACACAACCGTGTAGGCGCCTTTCACATAGGCGTATCCTTGCAGCACCTTATAAAGCGTGTGGATGACCCAAGCCCCGAACAAAATGGGCCATAACGCGGGTTCAGGTACAGGGACCAATAGGATAGCAACAGGCAGCATGATGGTTGCATAGCCAAAATCCATCGCACCGCGCGACAACCATGGATCATGACGCCCCTTTTGCAAGGCCCCAAAAACCGCATGCAGGAACGCCGCCAATAGAGCGAGCGCCAAGGCGATTGAGTGCCCTGTTTCCGTCCCCTCAACCGCGTAGACCCACTCAGCCATATATGGTTATTCCAGACCCGTTAAGGCTTTGGCAAAATCTTCTGGATCAAAGGGGGCCAGATCATCAATCTGTTCACCAACCCCAATCGCATGGATGGGCAGGCCAAATTTATCCGCCAGCGCCACCAAAACGCCCCCCTTGGCCGTGCCGTCCAGTTTTGTCATTACCAAACCCGAAACATCGGCAAGTTTTTTAAACGTATCAACCTGTGACAGCGCATTTTGCCCAGTGGTTGCATCCAACACCAACAGCGTGTTGTGCGGGGCATCGGGATCTTTTTTACGAATAACGCGCACGATTTTGGCCAATTCTTCCATCAAATCTTGGCGATTTTGCAGGCGTCCTGCGGTGTCGATCATTAACAGATCCGCACCTTCTTCTTGGGCCTTGGTCATCGCATCAAAGGCCAGCGATGCGGGGTCCGATCCTTCGGGTGCGGTCAGAACAGGAACCCCTGCGCGGTCGCCCCAAACCTGTAACTGTTCCACGGCTGCCGCGCGGAATGTGTCCCCCGCAGCAATCACCACAGATTTGCCTGCCGCCTTAAACTGGCTCGCTAACTTGCCGATGGTTGTGGTTTTGCCTGACCCGTTCACGCCAACTACCAAAACCACCTGTGGCTTGGTGGGATAAAGTGGCATGGGCTTGGCCACATGTTCCATGATGCGCGTGATTTCACCTGCAAGCAGCTGCTTAATTTCATCGCTCGACAATTTTGTTCCAAACCGCCCTTGTGCCATGTTGGCCGTGACACGCAACGCGGTATCCACGCCCATATCTGATTGGATCAGCAGCTCTTCCAACTGTTCCAACATATCGTCATCCAAGGTACGACGCACGACTGTAGGCTTGGATCGGCCAAGCAAGCGCCCCATCAAACCTTGTTTCGGCGGCGCGGCCTCTTTCGGCGCGGGTGTTGGCACAGGTTGCGTAACAACTACTGGCTCTGGCTCTGGCTCTGGCTCTGGCTCTGGCTCTGGCGCTGGCTCTGGCTCTGGCTCTGGCTCTGGCTCTGGCTCTG
>JAAEZW010000013.1 GCA_018222665.1 Paracoccaceae bacterium | reverse complement strand
ACGTTGAACAAGCGGATCAAGGATATTGTGGGCGTATCAACCAAGATCACAGTGGGCGATCCGGGCACGGTTGAACGCTCGCAAGGCAAAGCCCGCCGTGTCGTAGACAATCGTTAATGCTATGGTCCGCACAATTGCCAAAGATTATGACGCCAAACGCGATAAAATCCTAACCGCCGCAGCGGGGGTGTTTGCCGAGCGCGGGGTTGCAGGCGCGTCCATGGCCGAGGTCGCCAAAGCCTGCGGCATATCCAAGGGGAACATCTATCATTACTACGATAGCAAACTGGCGATTTTGTTTGATATCTTGGACAGTTATCTGTGCCGGTTGCGCGATCGCATCATTGCGGTGCAGCTGGATGCCAATAATGTTCAAAGCTCGCTTGAAACACTCTGCGTTGAAATTTTGGACGCCTATCAGGGTATGGATCATGAACATAAAATCCAGACCGAAGGCATTCCCCTGTTGCCAGAGGATCAGCAAGCGACACTTAAGGGATATCAACGCGATATGGTGCGCCACCTAGAGGCGTTTTTGATTGTATCGAATAAGGATTTACAAGCCGACAGCGAAATCCGCCGCGCGGCGGCCATGTCCGTTTTTGGGATGCTGAATTGATTTTACATGTGGAACACAAGACAAGATGCCAAGGGGCGCGCGGCCTATGCAAAGACCGTGGCGCAAATGACCATGGGTGGGGTGAGAAATATAAGGCGGTCTTGACCCCATGTCCCTAGCGTTGAAAACAAGCCAATTTCGCGTGGCGCATCTGATTTGCTACAGAGGTTTTAAATCTATCAACCTTGTGCATGGTTTTTAATGCGAACAAACCCGATTAATTTCATTCTAGGTGAGAGAGATACAGAATGAAACGCGCTCAGGTTCAGCTCTCTGCAAATCGAAAGATTGGCAAGCGCCACCCGAGGTCGGCTGGGAAAGATGAGAAATCGTTGGTTTCATTTCAAGCTATTGACCAACACCCCTAGTGATCAAACTCAACATCGACCTGTTCCGTCGTGGGATAGGATTGGCAGGCCAACACATACCCTTGTTCGATTTCATAATCCTCAAGCGCGTGATTGGCGATCATTTCAACCGCGCCCTTTGTCACCTTGCAACGACAGGTCGAACAGACACCCGCCTTACAGGCATAAGGCGCATCCAGCGCGTGATCGAGTGCGGCATCCAAAACCGACTGCCCCGCCTCCATTGTGATGGTGCGTTGGGTGCCGTCGATTGTGACCCCCAATTCCGTTGGTTTTTCGGTTTTTGCGACCGCTTTTTTGCGTTGTTCCAATCGTCCATGTTGGGCCGAGGCGAACAGCTCAAACTTAATCTGATCATCGCGTAATCCATGCTGACGCAGGGCATCCGCGATTGCCAACATCATCGGTTCGGGTCCGCAGATAAAGGCTGTGTCCATGGCCGCAATATCAATCCAATGCTTGAACAAAAGGTCACATTTTTCCTGATCCACGCGCCCCTGAAACAGATCAATGTCCTGCGCATCGCTTTCCAAAATATGCAGGATCGTCAAACGCCCCATGAATTGGTTTTTCAGATCTTCCAGATCTTCTTTGAACATGATCGTGTTCACACCGCGATTGGCGTAAACCAGCGTGAATTTCGACTGCGGCTCGGCGCGTAGCGTGGTTTTTAGGATGGATAAAACGGGCGTAATGCCCGATCCGCCCGCAAATCCGATATAGTTTTTTTCGCGTTCAGGCTCGATTGCCGTGTGGAAATTTCCCATAGGCGGCATCGCCTCAACCCGCATTCCGGGGGTAAGCGTATCATTGGCCCAGTTGGAAAAGGCCCCGCCCTCGACACGTTTGATCCCAACCCGTAACCCCTCGCCCTTGCCTGCGCAGATGGAATATGAACGACGGATTTCCGTGCCCTCAATCTCTTGGCGAAATGTCAGATACTGGCCTTGGGTGAAATCAAACGCCTCTGCCCCCTCTTCGGGGCGCAGGGACACGACAATCGCGTCACGGATCGTATTTTCAACATCGGTCACGATCAGGGAATGAAATTTTGCCATTCTAACGCTCCTAAATACATTTGAAGTAATCAAAGGATTCGCGGCACTCCTCGCACCGCCAATGCGCCTTGCAGGGGGTGGACCCGAATTGCGACACAAGGCTGACCGCCCCTGCACCGCAGATGGGGCAGGCCTCTGGCTGACCCTTGGCACTGGGTGGGGCGATGCCATAGTCTTGTAATTTCGCCTTGCCCTTGTCGGACATCCAATCGGTGGTCCAGGGGGGCGAAATTTGCTGATTGATGATAACCTGTTCGATCCCGTGATCCCGCATGGCTGTGCGCACATCTTCTTCGATCACGCGGGTTGCGGGGCATCCCGAATATGTTGGGCTGAGCGTGATGCGCAATCTATCGCCCTGATAGGCGACATCGCGCACAATCCCCAAATCAACCAAAGAAATAACGGGAATTTCAGGATCAGGCACCTGATCCAACCATTGCCAAACTGTGTCTATATCGGGGCTCTTTACCACGTGGCCCCCGGATAGGCACGTTGTAACCATTGCATCTGCGTCAGCAGGTGACCCAAATGTTCGCTGTGGCGTTTCCCCGAACGTCCGCCCGAATGGGCGAATGTTGTTTCAGGAATAATCAGGGTTGCGTCCCCCAACACGGCCATTGCACGTACCTCAAAGCCTACACGCAAACTGGATGGTAGGGGCGCAATACCCGCATCGTTCAATGCATGATCCCCTGCGTCCGTTTCAAACAATTCGCCCGCAAATGTCCATTGATCATCTAACGCCGCCTGCATGCGCGCATGGCTTTCTTCGCTGCCATCGCCCAGCGCGATCACTGTGCTGGCAGAGCGTTCAACATGATACTCAACCTCTTTCAACGATTTGGCGGCAATCGCGGCGATCCGTTCATCCGCGCTGTTAACCAACTTGTTCAGCAGTTCCACGTGATAGGCATCAAACAAAAATTGCCGCATCATTGTTTGGCCAAAATCCCCATTTGGACGTTCAACCAAAATCGAATTTCGGAAATCCCATGCATCGCGCAGCATCGCCAAATCATCGGCGCTGCGCCCTGCGCCCTCAACTTCGGCCGCCAGGCCCAGCCACATCTGCGTCTGCCCCAAGAGATCAAGTGCAATGTTGGCCAAGGCAATATCTTCTTCGATAATTGGCGCGTGTCCACACCATTCGCTGATGCGGTGCGATAGGATAAGGGTATTGTCTCCCTGCCGAAGCAGGAATTCAAACAAATGATCGCCCATTACATGGCCCCTACATCATCGGGAATATCAAAAAATGTTGGGTGACGGTACACTTTGGATTGCGAGGGTTCATACATCGGCCCCTTGTCTGATGGGGAGGAGGCAGTGATTTTTTCCGCTTCAACCACCCAGATGCTGACGCCTTCATTTCGGCGCGTGTAAACATCACGCGCATTTTTGATGGCCATTTCCGCATCTGGTGCATGCAGCGATCCAACATGACGATGTGACATGCCATGCTGACCGCGGATGAAAATTTCCCAAAGCGGCCATTCCGTGCGGGGGTTTGTGTTTTGATCACTCATTCTGCGGCCACCTTTGATGCGGCGGCGCGGGCCGCTTTTTTGCGGGCATGCGCCATCATTCCATCCCGCACCCACTGTCCGTCATCCCATGCCTTATTGCGGGCCTCTAGGCGCTCTTTGTTGCAGGGGCCGTTTCCGTTCAGCACTTCAAAAAATTCGGTCCAGTCAGGTTCGGAAAATTCATAATGACCTGTTTCTGGATTTAGGCGCAGGTTGTCGTCTGGTACAGTCAGGCCCAGATATTCCGCCTGTGGCACCGTTTGATCCACAAATTTTTGGCGCAATTCATCATTTGAATTGATCTTGATCCGCCATTTCATGGATTGCGCGGAATGCACGCTTTCTTTGTCAGAGGGGCCAAACATCATCAGCGAAGGATACCAATAACGGTTCAACGCATCCTGCGCCATGCGCTTTTGCGCCTCTGATCCTTGGGCCATTTTCATCATGATGTCATAGCCCTGACGTTGATGGAAACTTTCTTCTTTACAGATGCGCACCATCGCGCGGGCATAGGGGCCGTATGATGTGCGCTGCAGCGGCACTTGGTTCATGATGGCCGCACCATCGACCAACCACCCAATCGCGCCAATATCGGCCCATGTCAGCGTTGGATAGTTAAAGATTGACGAATATTTCATGCGTCCATCCAACAACATCTCGGTCAACTCATCGCGGCTAACGCCCAGTGTTTCCGCCGCACAATAAAGGTATAGGCCATGTCCCGCCTCATCCTGCACCTTGGCCAGCAAAATCGCCTTGCGTTCCAAGGTTGGGGCGCGGGTGATCCAATTGCCCTCGGGCAGTTGTCCCACGATTTCGGAATGCGCATGTTGCGAGATCTGACGGATCAGGGTTTTACGATAGCCCGCAGGCATCCAATCCTTTGGTTCAATCTTTTCGCCTGCATCAATGCGCGCTTGGAAGGCGTCCAATTCAGGACCGCTATCCGTATTTTCCGACTTTACCATTTGTGCATACATCAGATCACTCCTTATACACGTTCTAAGATTAGGGCGGTTCCCTGCCCCACACCGACGCACATTGTACACAGTGCATAGCGCCCACCGCGTCGTTTCAATTCATGCGCCGCACCCAAAACAAGGCGCGCACCCGACATCCCCAATGGATGCCCCATCGCAATCGCACCGCCATTTGGATTGACGCGCGCATCATCATCCGCAACGCCCAAGGCGCGCAGCGTGGCCAATCCCTGACTTGCGAACGCCTCGTTCAATTCAATGATGTCCATGTCGGCAATCGTTAGACCCGCACGCGCCAATGCCTTTTGGCTGGCGGGAACGGGGCCAATGCCCATAACGCGCGGCGCAACGCCCGCAGAGGCCATGCACACCACCCGCGCCATTGGCGTCAATCCATGGGACTGCACCGCCGCGGATGAAGCCAGTAAAAGTGCGGCTGCGCCATCGTTCACACCGCTGGCATTGCCCGCAGTGACCGATTTATCCGCGCCATTAATGCCGCGCAATTTCCTCAAACTTTCTACTGTCGTTTGGGGGCGTGGATGTTCATCTGTATCAACAACGATGGGATCCCCCCGACGTTGCGGTATGCTGACAGAACACAATTCGTCTGCAAACCGACCCGCCGCCTGCGCCGCCGCCCAGCGTTCCTGAGAGCGCAGGGCAAAGGCGTCCTGATCTGCGCGACTGATCTCATAATCATCGGCAACATGATCTGCGGTTTCGGGCATGCTGTCCGTACCATAGGCCGCGTCCATTTTCGGGTTTACAAAACGCCACCCGATGGTTGTGTCATAAACTGCATTGCTGCGGGAAAATGCGGTTTCGGCCTTGGGCATAACGAACGGGGCGCGGGACATGCTTTCAACGCCCCCTGCGATCACCAATTCGTAATCCCCCGATTTGATCCCACGTGCGGCAAAACCAACGGCGTCCATACCACTGGCGCACAGACGGTTTACAGTGATCCCTGGCACATCCTGCGGCAATCCCGCCAAAAGGGCCGCCATACGGGCAACGTTGCGGTTATCCTCGCCCGCTTGGTTCGCATCGCCGTAAATAACCTCATCCGTTTGCGACCAATCCACCTGCGGATGACGCGCCAGCAGTTCCGTAATTGGCAAGGCCGCCAGATCATCTGCACGCACGGATGAAAGCGCGCCACCAAATTTCCCAATTGGGGTGCGAACCCCGTCACAGATAAATGCGTCCAATGCCATTTTCCTTTTATTCTGCTTCAAAATAACACGATTCACAGGGTCACTCAAGATTTATGTTACGAAATATGAAGTATAAAATATTTTTGTAACGCATTTCTCACCTTGCTCTTTTCACCCAATTTTGAAACCATCGAGATCAGAGTTTGAGGAGCCTTCTTGACGAAAATTGCATGCATCGGCGAAGTCATGATTGAACTGTCCCTGCAAACAGCAGAGACAGCACAAATTGGCATCGCAGGCGATACATACAACACGGCCGTGTATTTAACGCACCTGCTAAAGGGTCGCGCAGAGGTTCATTATGTGACTGTGTTGGGTCAGGATGCCTTTTCTGATCGGGTTCTGGCACATATGCACACCCACGGAATTGCGCAGGATTGCGTGGCGCGCCATCCGACAAAAACACCTGGCCTTTATGCAATCGAAACAGATAATCAGGGCGAGCGGCGGTTTAGCTATTGGCGATCTGACAGCGCTGCACGCACGTTGTTTGGGCCCGAATGCACACTTGGCATGAACATCCTATCACGGTTTGATTTGGTCTATGTGTCGGGCATATCCTTGGCCATATTACCCCCCACGCAACGCCACGCCCTGATTGAGGCGTTGATATATTATCAGGCGCGCGGGGGCATCGTGGCCTATGACAGTAACCATCGCCCGAAACTGTGGGAAAGCCCCGAAATCGCGCGTGAAACAAATGCGGTTATGTGGGATTTTGCAACGCTTGCCCTGCCTTCGGTCGATGATGAAATGCATATTTTCAACGATGCAGATGCATCATCAGTGGTTGCACGCCTGTGCAAACATGGTCCACGTGTCGGCGCGCTAAAACAGGGACATTTGGGACCTTATGATTTGGAACAAGATACCGTGCAAACCTATGGCGCAGCCGCAAACGTCGTGGATTCCACCGCGGCGGGCGATAGCTTTAACGCAGGCTTTTTAGCAGGGTACATCGCAGGCGCATCCGTGGGCGAACGCCTGATACAGGCGCATGATCTGGCAGCTCGGGTGGTCCAGCACCGCGGCGCGATTTTACCCGATAGGGAATTGGTGCACCTTGCAAACAGGCAAGGCTAGTCCAACAACTTCAGAACATAAATATCCATGATCCAGCCATGGTTTTCGCGGGCTTTGGCACGTGTTTCAACAATCTGATCTGTCACTTGGTCTAATGGACCTTGGATCAAGATTTCCTCTTTCATGCCAACATATGCGCCCCAATAAATCTGGCAATTTTGGTTTTCCAAACTTTGAAACGAACATTCGCCATCCAGCATCACAGCCACTGTATCGACGCCCGTGGGCCAGCCATTGTCGCGCAACTGACGCCCCGTGGTAACCACAAAGGGACGCGCCAATTCATTGATCGGAATGGCATGCGCAGCCGTTAAAATCTGTAATGATGTCAGCCCCGGTAAAACCGAAATTTTGGGCACAGGGTTCAGGCGCGATGCAATGCGCAGCGAACTGTCATAAAGCGATGGATCTCCCCAAATCAACAGCGCCACTTTACCCGTTTTGATATTTCCCTGAATGGTCGCCTGCCACACATCGGCAATCGCATCATGCCAATGATGCACACGGTCCACATAGGGGATCGCAGGATCGCGCACAGGCAATTCAAATTCCACGATACGCGACAGATCAACACCTGCAATCTGGGCGCAAATATCATGACGCAAATCGGCCAAATCCGCCTTATTATCCCCCTTGGTTGGGATCATAATCAAATCGGCGCTGGCAATCGCCTTTTCCGCCTGCCGCGTGATGTGATCAGGATTACCTGTCCCAATGCCGATCAGCAAAAGTTCGATCATCCGTCCGCCTCATCATATTGGGCAAGCGGACCATAAAGGATCAGGGCGGGTTTTGGTGAAACCTCCTTCGCCAGATCATCCGCCAATGCACCAACGGTCGTAAACCGCAAAGTTTGCTCGGGTTTGGACACCGCCTCGGCCATTAGGGCGGGCGTATCTTTGGGCAATCCTTCTGCAAACAGGCGCTCAGAAAACTTGGGGAACGTGCGCTGCCCCATGAACACAACTGTCGTGGCCAGCGGATCTGCAAGTGCCAAAAAATTCAAATCCTCGGGCAGAACGCCATCCACGTTGTGCCCTGTTACAAACTGCACGCGCCGCGCCGACAAACGCCGTGTCAACGGAATGCCCGCCGCCGCCGCAGCTGCAAGGGCCGAGGGGACGCCAGGGATAATTTCATACTTAATGCCCGCAGCATGCAGCGCATCTTGTTCTTCTTCCAAACGGCCAAACAATCCGCTGTCGCCCGATTTCAGGCGCACAACCTGCGCACCTGTTTCGGCGTAATCCACCAATAGGCGACTGACGTGGTGCTGTTTGGGCGATGGTCGTCCCGCACGTTTGCCAACCGCCACCAATTCACAGGACGATGCAGCATGGGACAAAATTGGACCTGAGGACAGATCATCAAACAAAATCACATCCGCACGGCGCAGGCGATCAACGGCCTTTACCGTCAACAATTCGGGATCACCGGGGCCAGAGCCCACAAAACTTACAAATCCGCTCATCCGCGTTCTTTCGCAATCAAATGGAAAAAGGTTCCTGAAACATGGCCACGGCGCGACCCTGTTTCGGGCACTGGGGTTCCATCCGCATCTGCCACCTCAAACAGGGGTTGATCAGGTTGTTCAATGATGCGCGAATAATGAAATTCATGTCCTCGCAACCGATCGCCCGCCGCGAAATTCAGAATGTTTTCTGTGACCGACACCTGACGATAGCCTAAATGGAATTTACGTTTTTCAAAGCTGGTCACCAATCCTAACAGCCCCGCCATTTTATGATGCGTGCCGTCCTTGTCGATCAGCGTTTCACCCAAAACCATATAGCCCCCACATTCGCCATGGACGGGTTTCGTTTCACCATGTGTGCGCAGACCATTTAAAAACACATCCGCACCTGCGATTTTGCCACCATGCAATTCTGGGTATCCGCCCGGCAACCAGACCAAATCCGCCGTTGGATCAGGGGCCTGATTGGCCAATGGGGAAAAGGGCAGAACCTCTGCCCCCTTTTCACGCCATCCTTTTAAGATGTGTGGATAGGTGAACGAAAACGCCTCATCCTGCGCCAAAGCAATGCGTTGTGCGGGTGGATCAATCAACTGCGCGGTCGCGGCGGGCATGGTTGTTTCAGCGGCCGCTTCCTCAATCGCGTCAAGGTCCAAATGCTCGCTCACGAAATTTGCGTAATCTGCAATCGCCGTTTCCAAATCGGGATGTTCAACCGCCTGAATCAAACCAAGGTGGCGTTCAGGCAGGGCCAAATCCCCACGACGGGGAAGTGATCCAAAGACCTTTAATCCTGCATCCTCCATCCCTTGGCGCACATAGCGTTCGTGGCGCGGACTGGCGACACGGTTCAGGATGACACCCGCAATCGGCAAAGACGGATCAAAAAGTTTGAAGCCCAAGGCCGCCGCGGCCGCGGACTGCGCCTGACCACTGACATCTATGACGATGATCACGGGCCAGCCGAAATATTTTGCGGTTTCAGCCGAGCTGCCAAAACCCATGGCCCCTTGGCTTAGGACCCCATCAAACAGCCCCATGGAGCCTTCGGCGATCACCATATCCGCATCAGTGGATGTTTCGATCACCCCCTGCAAAACACCTGCGCCCATGGCCCACGTATCCAGATTATAGGATGCACGCCCCGAGGCAAAACGATGAAACGCAGGGTCGATATAATCTGGCCCACTTTTGTAGGGTTGCACCGCATTGCCCCGATCCCGAAAGGCGCGCAACAATCCCAGTGTGACGGTTGTTTTACCTGTCCCTGATGACGGCGCCGAAATTAAAAAACCACGTGCCTTAGTCATGACCAATCTCTGCCCGTGCGGTTAGGGGACGATAGCGGCGCTCGTAATCTTTGTCATAAAGACTGCTTTCCCCGAAATCATGCGCGTTCAGGGTTTTGCCCACCATAATCAGCGCGGTGCGCTCTACATCGGGGCCGATCATATCGGCGATGGTGCCCAATGTTGCGCGAAACACGCGCTCCTCTGGCCAAGATGCGCGATAGACCACGGCACAAGCACAGTCCGCACCATAATAAGGCGTCAATTCCTCGACCACTTTGGGCAAGACTTGAATGGACAGATGAATGGCCAAGGTCGCGCCCGTTTTCGCAAAATTCGCAAGCGTTTCGGCAGGCGGCATCGAGGACGCGCGTCCCGATGTGCGTGTTAAAACAACAGATTGCGCCAGTTCTGGCAGGGTTAATTCCGTTTGCAACGTTGCGGCCGCGGCGGCAAAACTGGGCACACCGGGCGTCACGGACACAGGGATGTCCAGCGCCCGAATGCGGCGCAGTTGTTCGCCCATGGCCGACCACACCGACAAATCGCCCGAATGCAGGCGCGCCACATCTTGCCCCGCCTCGTGAGCCTTTTGAATTTCTGCAATGATGCTGTCCAAATCCATGGGCGCGGTGTTGATGATGCGCGCCCCTTCAGGGCAATGAGACAGCAATTCTTCGGGAACCAGCGATCCCGCATAAAGGCACACAGGACAGGACGCGATCAAATCACGACCGCGCAATGTAATAAGATCTGCGGCACCCGGGCCTGCACCGATGAAATGGACTGTCATGATCCCTCCGTAATCGCGATGGCACAAGTTGCCAAGCGATCGTTTGAAATTTTGCGCGTGGATAAAAGTGTGGCGCCCGCCCCAGCCGCGATCAGGGCCGCGGCCTCTGCCACACTGCCCGTGCCGCGATGATGCAAGGATGCCTGTGATTGCGTGTGTGTCTGTGCGTGATCAAGGCCGTCTTGCGATACCGTTCGAATGGGCAGTTTTTGGGTGCGTGCGAATGCCTGAAATGCAGCAAATTCGACCTTATCCAAAACCGTTGCGATGGCATCAGGCGCATAGCCTGTTTGATCAAGGGCGTCTTGCAAACTTGCCTCTGTCACATCTGCACGCATGCCAAATCCCGCAATGATCATTTTGTCACGCTCCATTGCATGATGGGATAGCTTGCGGCCCACCCCGTGCGCGATCCGATGGCCTTGGGCGCGGATAATTCAACGCGCAATAAATCCCCACCAAATTCGGACTGTGCACGCATTATATCCGCATCACTTTCCAATGTGACTGAATTTGCAACCAACCGTGCACCATCGGGCATCAGGGGCCACAGCATATTCACCAAATCGTGCGAAAACCCACCACCGATGAACACGACATCAGGCGCCTCTAAATCGCCAAGCGTGTCAACAATCGCACCTGTGCGCACATCTAAATGCGCCACCCCAAGCATATCTGCATTGGCGCGAATGCGTTTGGCGCGGGTTTCGTCGCGTTCAACGGCAATGGCGCGCAGACTGGGATGGGACAGCAACCATTCAATCGCAATGGACCCCGACCCTGCCCCCAAATCCCACAAAAGTTCGTTGGGGCGCGGCGCAAGCGCACTTAGCGTCAGGGCACGAACAGGGCGTTTGGTGATCTGACCATCGTGATCAAACAGATCATCACGGCGACCGGAGGCATGCGTCATCACCGCATCCGCGCCCGAAAATGTGATCCCCGCGCACACAGGGTGCGTGACATCTTTTAGCGCATATTCATCCGCCTGCACCACACGAATGCGTTCATTTGGACCACCCAGCGCCTCAAGCACGTGAAGGGTGCTGTGACCAAATCCCTGATCCGTGAGCCACTGCGCCAATTCCCCAACCGCTGCCCCATCGCGCAACGTGACAATCACCTGCATATCGGGCGCAAGATGGGGCACCAGGGTTTCAAACGGACGCGCATGTAATCCGAGTGTTACAACCGACTGCAATGCCCACCCCAAACGGCTTGCCGCCCATGAAAATGTCGAAGGTGCAGGGATCGACACCCATTCCTCTGCCTGCAGATGATGGGTCAGTGTTGTACCCCCGCCAAACCAAAACGGATCGCCCGACACCAACACGGCGATTTGTTTGCCGCGCCCGCGTTCGGACAGGACTTCTTCAATACCATCGGCAAATGGCACTGGCCAAGGACGTGCGCGCTCGCCCTGAACCCCAACCAATTCCAAATGGCGTGGCGGACCAAAAACCAAGTCCGCGTTTGACAGCGCCTCTTGACGTGCTGCGCAAAACCCCGCAAGTCCATCTTCACCGACACCAATGATGCTGATCCAAGGATTATCCATGCGCTCACACCTTTTGATCTTGGCAGGAACGACCGAGGCCACAGATTTGGCCAAACTTGTCGCCGAGGCGAATATCCCCGCAACCCTGTCCTATGCAGGCCGCGTGGAACGCACCAAACCCCAGCCGTTGCCAAAACGTATCGGCGGATATGGCGGCGCGCAAGGATTGGCCGAATATCTGTGTGCCGAAAAGGTGACGCATGTGATTGATGCCACCCACCCTTTTGCCAGTCAGATGAGTGTGAATGCGATCAACGCCTGCCGTGAAACGGGAACCCAGCTTTGCGCCCTGACCCGCCCTGCGTGGGACAGCGTAGATGGGGATCAATGGCACCGTGTTCCAACGATTGGGGCGGCGGCAGAATACTTGCAAGGCATGGAGGACACCAATGTCATGTTGGCGATTGGCCGCATGCATTTGGCCGAATTTGCCTGTGCGCCCCGGCATCAATATTTGCTGCGCCTTGTGGACAAAGCAGAAACCCTGCCCCTGCCAAAGGCGACCGCCCTGTTTTCGCGCGGACCGTTTAGCACCGAGGACGACATCGCGCTGATGCGTGACCATAATATCAAACTTCTGGTGTCCAAAAACGCAGGCGGGCGCGGCACCTATTCCAAGATTGAGGCCGCGCGTCACTTGGGCATTCCCGTTGTGATGATTGATCGCCCCGCGATCCCCGAACGGGCCGAAGTTCATACCCCCAAGGATGCGCTGGACTGGGTTCATCACACGTCCACCTCATAATAACGGGACGTGTAAACGAATTTTTGTTCCCCATGCTGTACGGTTTTCGTTTTGGACGATCCCACGATCACCACGGTACGCATGTCGGCCATATCAGGTGTCGTTTCTTGTAACGGCACGACACGAATGGTTTGATCGGGGCGCGATACGTTTCGTGCAAAAATCACCAGACGATTGTCGCCGCACTCTTCCTTAAGCACTTGCAATGTTTTTTCAAACCCATGCGGACGCGAGGTTGAGCGGGGATTGTAAAACGCCATCGCAAAATCCCCCTGTGCGGCAAGACGCAGGCGGCGTTCAATGATGTCCCAAGGTTTCAAATTATCACTTAGGTTGATACAGCAGAAATCATGCCCCAAGGGCGCACCAATCGCCGCAGAGGCCGCAAGCATGGCTGTGATGCCAGGCAGGACAGTGATGTTAACATCCGCCCAGGCCGCTGACGGGGTTTCCATCGCCTCAAACACAGCGGCGGACATGGCAAACACACTTGGATCGCCAGAGGAGACAACAACAACATCCCCGCCCACTGCGGCCAAATCCAACGCGTGACGCGCGCGGTCCAATTCGACGCGATTGTCCGATGGGTGGCACACCAAATCCGGGCGTGCGGGCAGCCGTTCAAGATAGGGGATATATCCCACGGCATCCGTGGCACGCGCGATTGCGGCGCTGACCTCGGGTGTGACAAAGCCTTGTTCACCCGGACCAATCCCCACAATTGTTAATGTCTTGCTCATGGACGGCGCCCCTGACCGTGGACTACGATGATAGTGAAGTAGGGAACTTTATCGCCCTCAAATTCCGACAGTTTGGTCACCTTTTGATCTGGCATCGTGGCATATTGCACCATCCACGCACGGTCATACAAATTTGCGTCCCTTAATGCCTGACGCACCTTGGGGAAATTTGTGCCGATTTTCATGACGACCAGCGCGTCTGTGCTTTTCATGCGGGCGGTTAGCGTGTCCTGATCCAACGTACCCATCAACACGGTTAGGATATCGTCGCCCCATGTGATTGGCTGGTTCGTTGCGGTCCATGCCCCCGACATGCCCGTGATTGCAGGCACAACCTCAACATTATAGTCCGCCATTAATCTGGAATGCAGATGCATGAAGGATCCATAGAAAAACGGATCGCCTTCGCACAACACGACTATATCGTGTCCTGCGTCCAAATGGGTGCGCAAGATTGCACAGCTGTCTTCATAAAACTGGCTTAGAACTTCGTTATAGCGCGGATCATCTAGCGGAATTTCCGTTGTGACAGGATATTCCATCGGAATTTCCAACGCATCCGCGGGGATCAATGGATCGGCCAATCGCCTAGCCTGACCCTTTTTACCAGCTTTGCGGAAATAGGCGATGATTTTGGCATTGCGCACCAAACGATCCGCGCGCACGGACAGCAGATCAACATCCCCTGACCCCAAGCCAACGCCATATACGGTGCCGATACTCATTCCATGCGGCTCGCGATTGCGTTGATCGCCGCGACTGTAATCGCGCTGCCACCTAAACGGCCTTTGACGATGCAGGATGGCACGGGCAAGGCCTCCCACAATGCATCCTTGCTTTCCATCGCGCCAACAAATCCAACTGGGCAGCCGATTATGGCGGCAGGGCGCGGGCAATCGGGATCCTCAAGCATATTCAGCAGGTGAAACAGAGCGGTGGGCGCGTTTCCAATGGCGACAACTGCGCCCTCCAAGCGGGGACGCCACAATTCCAATGCCGCGGCAGAGCGTGTGTTGTTCATGTCCGCCGCCAGTTCAGGCGTTTTTGGATCCCATAGCGTGCAGATCACATCATTATGCGCAGGCAGGCGTTTGCGTGTGACACCCTCGGACACCATGCGTGCGTCGCAGAATATGGGTGCACCATTGTTCAGCGCATCACGCGCGGCCACCACAAATCCGGGCGAAAAATGAATATAGGGGGCCAAATCAACCATACCTGACGCATGGATCATGCGCACGGCCACTTGTTCCTCATCCGCATCAAATCGGGCCAGATCGGATTCCGCGCGAATGATTAAAAAGCTTTCTTTATAGATTGCTGCGCCATCTTTTTCATAGGTGTGTGGCATTGATTTCCCTTATTTTTTGAACAAGTTGGCCTTCATCTAACCCCGAAAAATCGGGTTGATCCCATGTACAGCCATTGATGATCAGGTCAAGCCCATTTGCCCCCTGAACAACCGTCACAGGCGTTTTCGTACGTTTTGCACAGCCTTTGGGACATCCAGACACGTGCAGATCGCTGTCAGTTTGCGGCGCAAGGCGTGCGGCCAAGGCATGCGTTTGCCCCATGGCCTGTGGACAACGCGGGGCGCCTGTGCAGGCCTGCGCCCGCAAAACTGGTGCGCTTAAATCCGTGACAAACCCCCTAATATCATGCGCTTGTAGGGCACCTGCAACGCTAAATTGGCGCCATGGTGTCAGGCGAATGTCATCTGATCCAACATGTCGTGCAAAGCACATCAATCCATCGGATGTCATTTGCCCAAACGGAACGGCATATATTGCGCCATTGGATGCCTTTGTTACTGGGGGCAATGGATCGACACACCATTCGGCTGGAAATTGGACCACCTTTAAAACCTGTGACATGCGCCGATGATCGGCATCGCCATGTTGCGCAAACCACATGGCCAATTTTTCGACATGACCCACAGCATCCGCATATGGCAAACAAACTCCGCCATCGCACCCATCGGCCCACACAACAACCTTATCCCCCAGCGCACAGAGGCGAATATCCCCCGAGGCCTGCATCAACATTTGACCGCCCTGTTCCAGAACCATGCCGAACTTGGCAGGCAGGTTGGGCAATTTTGCACGGCGCAAATTGTCGTAAAGCATACGCATATCCGCATCACAATTTGGCGCGACAAGGATTTGGGGCGCGGCATCCAAGTCAGGGTCCATATCCACCAACCCCGCCTGAACCAAGGCATCAATCAGGGCGGGGTGATCAGCCATCGACACCCCGCGCAATTGCAGATTTGCGCGATTGGTCAATTCGATAATGCCGTTCCCAAACTGATCCGCCAGATGTGCAATTTTTTCTAACTGCGTACGCGTCACCCGTCCAAAAGCGGGTTTGATGCGCACGATATATCCATCGCCAGATTCCATAGGGCGCAATGAACTGGGGCACCAGCCTTTGGGTGCGGGGCGGCGTGTCATGCGTGCGACTGGCGCAGCTGCGCCAGCTCTGATGAAATGGAATTGCGCCGCGTGATCCACAAACCCGCCTCGGCCAGTGCATGAAACCGTTCAATCATCGCGTCCAATGCCTGTGGGTTATGTTCGCGCAGGAAATCAACCACATCGTCGCGCCCAAGCGTTTCTTGGAAATAGCGATCGAAATGATGCGCCTCGACCAGTTTTGCCAAATTGGCAAAGGCCCCCATGTGATCCAATGTTGCGGCCATTTCTGCGCCACCGCGAAACCCATGCCGCATCATGCTATTGATCCAATCGGGGTTGGCGGCGCGCGCAATAACGGTTTTGGCAATTTCCTCTTTCAATGTGCGGGCCTTGGGGGCAGATGGGTTTGTTGTGTCCAGATGATACAATGTGGCCTGCTGTCCAAATTGCGCCTTGGCCGCGGCAAAGCCTGCTTCATGTGCAGCATAATCTGCGGCCATCAAAACATCACTTTCGCTTAAATCTTGAAGATGGACAAATGTATCCGCGGCTTTTACACGCTCGGCAATTTGGGCGGGCGCATGATCCATGTTTTCGCCGTCAATCGACCACGACGATTGGGCCAGCCATGCGGTCCCAGCATCCACAACACCCGCATCGGAATAATCATCGAGCGCCCCTTGCATCGCAACACCATATTCCCCTGGTGCTGGGCCAAAGACACGATGTTGATCATGGTCTGTGAACGGGTTCCAATCAGGCGCCTCATCCCGCGCGGCGAGTGCGCGCACGGCCTGATTATAAAGAACGCTTAGCGTGGGAAAAACATCGCGGAACAATCCCGAAATACGCAGTGTTGCGTCAATTCGGGGACGATCCATTTCCGCAATTGGAATGATTTCCGTTCCTGTGATCCGCTCGGACCCTTCGGCCCAAACGGGGCGCACAC